>JBJELA010000246.1:0-1937 GCA_051878915.1 Candidatus Weimeria sp. | reverse complement strand
AACGCACTGAGGGATAAGATTTTTTATCCACGGCGGATAAAATCGTGCCTGTTTCTTCCGATATGTCTTCTTCTGATATGTTTTTCTGATCTGCTTCCTAATGCTTTTTATCCACGGCGGATAAAGATATATCCCTGTTGCCCCCCTGTTTTATCCACGGTGGATAAAATCTGTCAGAGGATTTCTTATCCCATGGCGATAAAATCTTGCGGATATCCGTGCTTTATGTTATTATATTTTGGCAGATAAGAAATAAGACAATCATTTTCAGAACCTTTTATAAGGCTCTTAAAGGACAAGCTATGACTACTATCGCTGTGTTTAACCAGAAAGGCGGTGTCGGAAAGACGACACTTACAGTAAATCTTTCAGCCGCCCTGTATAAATTCCACAAAAAGAAGATACTGATAGTTGACTGCGATGAACAGTGCAATTCATCGGACTACTGTTTCGGGATGGCAAAGGCTGACGGGAGCATCCCAGAGGATAACCTTACGATAGAAGACTACCTGAACGGAAAGTGCAGCGTAAAGGATATCGTCTATAATATGCACATAAGGGACGGAAGGCAAGTCATCTCATCAGGGATAGATGCCATATCTTCAGGACATACCATAGGAGATGTGACCATAGACTCCTTTGACGAGTACAAAAAGATATTAGACCAGCTAAAGGATGACTACGATCTGGCATTTTTAGACCTTCCCCCTCAGAAGGTGCAGACTGTCTACTGCGGGATAGATGCAGCCGACTATATGCTTATCCCTATAACCACGGAAAATGATACATCCTTTTCAGGATATACGATGGCGGTAGACCTTATCGACGAGTTCCGTGAGAGCAGGATGAACGAGACCTTAAAGATCTTAGGGCTTGTCATAACAAGAACGAAGAACAGCAGATCATCGCTTGAGTCATATCTTTATGACCAGTGCAGGGAGCAGTTCGGTGACAGCCTGTTCGATACCACGATAAGGGATGCACAGGCAGTAAACGACGCACTGATGTTTCGTACCCCCGTTGTATACAATAAGAAGTCAGCCGATGTATCGTCGGACTATGAAAGACTTGCTGATGAGTTCTTGAAGCGCCTTGACAGGGCAGAAGGGAAGGTGACATTTTAATGGCAGGAAAGTTCGATAAGGCATTAGGGAGCGCTACCTTAAAGAAAGCCGGAAAAGTGAGCAAGGAGAAAGCAAATGCTCCGAAAGTCGAGATGATAGACATATCCCTTCTCGATGAAAACCCTGACAACAAGCTTATCTTTAACATGGATGAGATAGACCGCCTTGCAAAGTCGATAGAGACAGAAGGCTTCAGGGGAGCCGTCGATGTATTCAAGAAACCCGACGGAAGGTATGAGATATCGGCAGGGCACAGAAGGGTAAGGGCTGCAAGGCAGGTAGGGCTTACCGAGATACCGTGCTTTATAAATGCGATGCCCGATGATACAGTAAGGGCAAGAAAGCTCCTTGACTCAAATATCACGAACAGGGTGCTCAAGCCTTTGGACTACGCAAGGGCGATAGAATATTACATAGAATGCGTCTTAAAGCCTTCTGGATTCAAAGGACAGGTAAATAAGGAATGTGCCGCATACTTTAACATCAGTGCGAGCAACGTCTACAGATACAGGGCGCTCCTTACAATGGAGCCGTCCTTACAGGTCTTAGCTGACGATGACCGCTTTCCTTACAGTGCCTTTGCGGCTGCACACCGCCTATCAAAGAAGGGACAGGATGACCTTGCAAAGTTTTTATCTGATTATTCCGAAAACAATAAGGATGAGAACGGGGAATCCGCAGAGGTAGGAAAGTCCTTTATCGAAAAGGAGATAAGAAAGAGGCTTAAGGAAGAAGATAACTACCGTGAGTCCAGGAACGCAGATATAGCGGCAAAGCACAAGGATAAAGAGACACCGGAAACAAAGTCCGGGA
>JBJELA010000245.1:0-9253 GCA_051878915.1 Candidatus Weimeria sp. | reverse complement strand
ACTCTGAAAGTGAATAGAAGTGACAGATCCACGATCCGAAGTAGTGATACAGATTCAGTTATCCCGATTGGTGACGCATACCATAGAGATAACAGCTGTTACACATCCGACGGTCCGCCTTGTGTCTGTCATGGATCAGGTTTTGGGAGGACCAGTTCACTTAGCACAATGAAAAACATTCCAATCATGAGTGATTGGAGTCACAGATGCATTTATTTTTCATTTGGAGATAAATGTTTTTTGCGATTCTCAATTCTCAGAATAAGGAGGAATTAGATTTAATGTTAAACTTTAAAAAAGGTTTAGCCCTCGTACTTGCTGCAGCAACAGCATTTACATTTGCTCCAGTAAGCAACTTTGGCTTAACTGCACCGGTAGATGCTGAAGCAGCGACAGCAGATGGATTCACAACAGGTGCTGTCCTTGCTACTATTCCTGCATATGATGGAGCATCTTATGATCTTATCGAGAATGCAGCAATTTCTTACAATGGTGTAAACTACAATAAGAATGACCTTACATGGTATCTGACAAATGATACCGTTAGTGCTGGTAGTAAATCAGGAATCAGCAACATCCAGATGAATTCTGCTTATGGTTCTATCGTAACTGGCAAAGGATCATTAAAGGTTAATATCGCCAAAGCAGCTGACTTTGTAACTGCTTTTAATGATTTAGGAACAGTTAGTGCTGTAGCTGTATACCCTATCAATGGTACTCCTACTGTAGTTTCTGTTACTACAGTAACTGCCTCAAATGTACTTGATGGTTTTGCAAGTGGTAGTGCAACAAAAGTTGTAGCAGCTACAAGCGATGTTAACGTTACAGTATCAGGCCGTCAGAGTACTTTTTCTGGTAGTAAGTCAGATTATGAGTTTAATGATGTATTAGACAGTGTTGAGGTTACAAACCCGGATAACTACAATAAGTATGTAGATGACCCTACTCAGGTTAAAATAGCTACTAATGTCGCTACATATCAGACAAAAGAGAACTTCTCTCTTGCTGCAAGCACTGCAAAAGGTGACAAGCGTAATGTCTTCAAGGGTAGTGTACTGACCCAGACTGATAAACAGCTTGCAAACGGTACATACTATGAGACTGCTTACATCCCTTATATAATTGAAGGCGGTAAGACAGTTACAGTTCTTAAGGTTAACATCACTGCATCTGTAAGTACTGGCCCTAAGGCACGTGTAAAAGACGACAATGGTGTTATTGTTGCTTCATCTTATGATAACGACAACATCGCAACAGATTCTACCATTTACCTTGACCTGAAGACGAATAAGACATTCGATATCGCTAAGCATATCTCATCAGATATAGCAGGAACGACATATACTTATTCTTCAAACAGCTCAAATGTAACTGTAGATGCCAATGGAGTAGTTACAGCTAAGTCTGTTGGACCAGCTGAGATCACTATTTCTCCTAAGGCTGGATCTGTTGCCGGAGCTAATCTCACACTTAAGGTTCTTGTAAATGCTAATCCGTTTGCAACCTTTACTGTAACAGGCAAGGATAACGATACAGCAGACGTCCTTGATGCTAAGGTTTGGGATAACAATCAGGTTAAGATTGCATCAGCAAGCGCTACACACGCTGGTGAGAAAGCACTCGCAGCTGCTCAGGTTAAGTACATCCAGATTGAGGACAATGGTGACGAGTCATCTGATATCAAGGAAGCTATAAAGACATCTACAACAGCTACAGGTGCCGCACTTTCATTCGTTTTCGCTGCAACAAACTCTAATACAGAGGATGGCATGGTAATTGACAGCAAGACTGGTGAAATCACAGTTCCTTACGGACAGACAGAACTTGCGAAGGTTCAGGGAAAAGCATATGCTGTAAAGGTTGTATCAAGCGGAGCTTCAGGCTTTGAGGCTACAACAGGATACTTCTACTTTGTAGTAGATTTCTCAGATGCTACATACTCAGGACTTGAGGATGCGTACACTGTTGGTACAGACAAGGGTCCAAATCAGGAGACTGCTATAAACTTCACAAGTGAAGTCAAGTCTAACGCTACAGATGTATATTATGAAGCAATGAAGAACAGCGACGATGCTTTAGTTGGATCTAGCCTTTATAATGATGAGAGCTCAGGTTCATATAATACAAACATCGGCTATACCGCTGTTTCTACTTCGAGTACAGTATCTAAGGTTTACATTGATGACGCAAAAGCAGCTGGCAAGAATATGTACATTCTTGTTGACTTTAGAACACAGGCGACAGTAGCTGGTACGACATTATATGGTCATACTTACAAGTTAGTTAAAGTTACATCTGCTGAAGGTAAGATCAATTCTATTACTAAGATTGTAAACACAGATACTAACGATGTTCTCTTTGATTCATCAAAGGATACTACAAGAGCTCCACAGCTTACAATCAGCAAAGTTACACACCTTACCGTAACACTTGCTTACCCTGTAGATTCAAATAAGACTAAGTTCCTTATTTATTATACTGATAATGATGGAACTGTAATCAACCAGCTCGTATATGTAACAGCAGTTAAGGATGATCAGGTTTCAGTAACACTTTATCCTAACTCAAAGGGAACTGAAGTTATCTATTTCACACCATCAGGTAATATTTCAGCAACTGACCGTACTATCACTGCAAATAAGGATGCAAGCGTAGCTGTTACTTATGACGGTGGTGTTGTAAAGCCTTCAAAGGTTACTGGCCTTAAGGTTACTAACAAGAAGGGTGCAAAGGTTTCTGTTTCATTCAGCAAGGTTAAGAGCTATCCTACAATGCTGTACTATGTACAGAAGAAGATTGGCAGCAAGACCTCTGGAAAGACAGTTGGTTCAACTAAGACTTCTCTTTCAGTTGCAAAGGGTAAGACAGTAAAGGTTCGTGTAAAGGCTTACTACTATGATGAGAATGGTACAAAGCATGTAGGTTCTTACTCAGCTTGGAAGACTCTTAAGACTGACAAGAAGTAATACCCAATCCTTCAAAAACATCACAATTTGACATTATGAAGATTTTCTGATCCCTGTTTTTTTCAGAAAATCAGATTAAAATCCAGATCCGGAGTGCTCCTCCCAGCACTTCGGATTTTTTTTGAGAAATATTTCATGGAGATAGTTCTGTTGGCAATGATACTTGCTACACAAAAGAGAACCATCTCCAGGATTTATTTTTATGAATTCTATAAGAAAACCTGTTAAACAATTTTTACGAGGTATTATGAAAAATGAAACTGGCATCAAAGAACGCTAAGACTGCTGTAAAAAACACCCCGCACGGCTACCTGATCCCGTCTATCATCGCCATGGGATTTATCCCGCTGATAGTCTGCTACTACCAGTTCGACACGATGATGGAGCAGTTCGACTGGTATCCGAATTCGGCCGCTTATCAGGCGGACGTGTATCTGGCGGTAAAGTCGTTCGCCATCATATTTATAGCGGCGGTGATGGTGATAATGCTTTTGTACAGGCATTTCGGCGAGTACGAGGAGCTGCCGTGGAAGAAACTGTTCTGGCTGCCGGTGGGGTACGGGATACTGGTGTTTTTATCAGGAATCGTATCGAAGTACAGAGCGTTTGCCTTCGGAAACAGCGCAAACAGATTCGAGGGAGTATTTGTCGTGCTCTCATATCTGGTGATAGCCTACTACACCTACAGCGTCGTAAAGACTGAAGACGATTTCTGGTACATCCTTAAAGGCGTCTCGATTTTTGTCCTGATAGAGTATGTGATCTGTATCTTCCAGGGATTCGGACCGGATTTCATGATGTCCCCGATTGGCAAAATGATGCAGCTTCCGCCGTCGAGATGGGGTGAACTCAATACTGTCTCGAAGTCGCTGGAACCGGGATATATGTATGGAACTCTCTATGCGCAGGATTTCGCGTCGGTTTACTTCGGGCTGTTTTTTCCAATATACCTGTTTGCCACGTTCGCAGCCAAAGGGAAACAGAGGATATTCTGGGCCATTATGGTCGGGCTCAACTGTATCATCCTCGTCATAGAGAAAAGGACCGGAATGGATTCGCTTCTGGTAGCGCTACTCGGAGGAACAGTCATAGTGCTCTGGATCCTTTCCTGGAGGAATAAGAAGGTCTTTATCATCTATACCGCCCTGCTCTGCGTCGGCGCGCTTGTATTTTTCAATTCAGACAAGGTACAGAATAAAATAAAGACTTTTCTTAATAACGGCAACACAACAACTGCTGAGAATTATAGTGTTAAGGGCGTAGACACAGATGATGACGAAGTGGTCTTCCACCTGTCGGGAAACAGAGAGATGCATCTCACATATACGACAGACGACAGCAGCACAGCGGATGGTGCGCTTCCGACATTTACAGTCAAAGCGACAGACGAGGATGGAAACGAGATTGTTCAGCAGCTGACTGATGAGGCCACTCAGACATATTCGGTGACAGATGACAGGTATGCCGGAATCCAGTTCGTTCTGGATCCTATCGAACTTACAGCCACTGATGCAAATGGAAATGCCGATACTTCAAATACCAAGACAGTCTATGCGATGAACGTGATCATAGATGGAAAGACCTGGACCTTCATGAACACATTCCCAGGCAAGGAAGACAGCTATTACTATGTAAATGACGCTTCAAAGCTCGTAAAGATAGCAAAGAACGATAGTGAATCAGCGAATATTTTTCCAAATACGCTGTTTACAGACAGAGGCGGTTTCTGGAACAGGATCATCCCAATGCTAAGACACACAGTTATTCTGGGATATGGCCCGTCCACCTTCATGTGTGTATTCCAGGATCATACATATATATTCAGGAAATATTACAGCGTGTATGTAGCTAAAGCTCATAGCTTTTACTTTGAGCAGCTTCTGGAGAGCGGCTGGATAGCGACAGGACTTATCGTTGCGTTTTTCCTGGCATTCGTACTGATGGGCGCGAGGATCATGACACACTGCAGCTACAAAGGCCTCTTAAAAAATGGAGACGATCACGCGAACAGCAGCTCGGCTATCCATCTGGGCCTGTATTTCTCGCTGATAGTTTATATGATAATCATCCTCGCGAACGACTCGATGACAGTGACCGGGCCGGTGTTCTGGACGATCTTCGGGCTGCTAGCAGCTTTCACTTCTATAATGAAGAAGCGGCTTGCTGAAGAAGATAAGAATGAGGATTGAACTAAAATAAGAACAAACAATAAGGGCCGCCTCTGAATGAGACGGCCCTTATTGAAAAATATTAAAAATACTGGCCCTCGTTTCAATGCATTTGTAATGCTAAAGTAAATTTGTATGATTTTGCGATAATAACTGTTCCTGCAGATCCGACGTCGCTTAATGCGCGGGGAAAGGCACTAACAGATAATAGCTTTTCAGCCAGCTGGAGGCCGAGTGGCCGCCGGATGGCGAAGCTATGCATTTCTTATTATTGGAGGAAGTAAGAGTGGCAGTATGTATGACTGAGCATTTCTTAACAGAAGATGTATAAAAAGAGTATAACAGGCTGGATCAAGCATCTGGACTTTATCATTATAGATTTGATAGCACTGGAGCTCTCGTTTCTGCTGGCATTCACAGTCAGGCACGATATGAGCTTCTGGTATACGCTGCGGGGACTGTTTGACCCGAATATCGTCGCCTTCGACATGGCACAGAATAGTGTCGCTTTGTCGAATTTCTACAGAAATGTGGCTTTGGGACTTGGACTGGCTTCCATAATAGCGGACGTCCTTTTCGGAAATCTTCGTGATGTCCTTAAGAGAGGCTATCTGCGGGAAATCTGGGCAGTGCTTCGGATGATAGTGATAGTGGACCTGGAGCTCATAGTCATCCTCTACGTGGTTCATTCGTCACAGCAGATGCCAAGACTGCTCGTAGGATATTTTACGATATTCGGAGCTGTGATCCTTTATGTTTTCAGGGTGATCTATAAGGCTATAGTCAGAGCATATCTCAAAAACAGGAAGTATCAGAAACGCCGGATGCTCATTTACACAACCCGTGCTGACGCGGAGGATGTGCTTTCAGATCTGTCCTTAGATGATATCTCTGAGGTCGAGATAGCGGGGATCATCGGAGACGATAAGGCACTGCGCCCGGGGAGAGTCATCTCTGATAAGGAAAATAAAATTCATGTGCCGGTAGTTGCTGAGGGTGAAGGAATCTCCGCGTATCTGATAAAAAACTGGGTGGACGAGATATTTTTCGCGGCACCCAGACATATCAGCCCGAAGAAACGGTCGAATCGCAGAGAGATGGAGAATTACCAGGACTGCGTGGATGATCTCGTTACGTCCTGTCAGGTGATGGGCATAACTACTCATCGTGAGATAGAGATGACCGGTCATAATGGACAGCAGATCGTAGAGACAGTCATGGGAAGGACAGTACTGACTGAAAGTCTTACGATTACTAGTCCGTCAGGTTATATAGCAAAAAGGCTTCTGGACATCATTGGAGCATTGATAGGGCTGGCCATTACGGGAATCCTTATGGTATTTGTAGCGATACCAGGAATCCTGAAGAATGACCCGGGTCCTGTTTTTTTCAAGCAGAAAAGAATAGGCAAAAATGGCCGCATCTTTAACCTCTACAAGTTCCGCAGCATGTATACTGACGCGGAGAAACGCAAGGCTGAACTGATTGATAAAAATGAGATGCAGGGAAATATGTTCAAAATGGAAGCCGACCCACGTATCATTGGTTCGGGCCCGGATGGCACCCGTCACGGCTATGGCTGGTTCATCAGAAAGACCAGTATCGACGAATTCCCGCAGTTTTTCAATGTCTTAAAAGGTGAGATGAGCCTGGTCGGCACCCGTCCGCCTACACTCGACGAGTGGGATAACTATGAAGCCCACCACCGTGCCCGTATGGCTATCCGTCCAGGCATAACCGGCCTCTGGCAGGTCTCAGGCAGAAATGACATCACAGATTTTGAGGATGTCATTAACCTCGACCTAGAATACATCAACAACTGGAGCCTCGGAGGAGATATCCGCATCCTGCTGGCTACAGTCAGGACAGTGCTTAAGAGTAAGGGCGCGAAATAAAATCAAAATAGGAAAAGGAACAAAAATGCAGACTCAGAGAGAAAGCCTGAAAGAAAATGTAGAGTTAAATCTGGCAGATATATTTTGGAAGGTCTTGATGCAGTGGAGACCTGTTCTCGTATTTTCTATCCTTGTGGCTCTGGCAGTATCAGGCCTCAAATACTATAAAGATGCCAAAGCATATAAATCAGCGGTGCAGGCGACAACAGAGCAGAAAACCCAAAAGACGAGCTACTCAGAGAAGGATATAGAGAAGCTTCAGGACAAGCTCTCTGACACAGAACTTAACGCCGTAGAGACAGCGGTATTTAACCAGCGAAAAATCCTGACAGACCAGAAGTACCTCGATAGTTCAATCCTGATGCAGATCGATTCACAGAACAAGCATGTGGTCTACATAGACTACTACATCAGCGGCGCGAAACCGAAGTTCTCAGAGCTTCTGTGCAGATCATTCTCCAGCAGATTTTATGACAGAGACATACTAAAGAAAATCTCAAAGACAATGAATGAGGACATCGATTCAGATAATCTACAGAAAGTGATGGGAGAGCTGATAGATGTCAATTACACAGGAACCACACAGTCAGATTCTACTGCAAAAGGTGATGGCTATCAGGTAACCACAGAAGTTTATCCTGTCATCACAGTATCAGTCGTATTGCCGTCAGACACAGACTCGGCAGCAGTGGTAAAAGCCGTAAATTCTTCTATGAAGTCCATCTCGAAGGACCTGAACAGGACAGTCGGAAAGCACCAGCTGAATTTCCTGGAGAGTTATGACAAATACACTGTAGATAATGATCTGAAGGATAAGCAGAATAATGTAAAAAATGAAATCCTGACCAGTCAGTCGGCCAATGCCACGGCTATCGATTCATTCACAGATGACCAGAAGAGTCTCTACGATGCAGAGATACTGAATCTGAAGGATGAGATGGGGATAGATTCGACAGAGACAAACAAAGCATCAGGCACAGATTCGAACAGCAAATCAAGCGCATCAGATACAGCATCTGGAGATAAATCTGAGTCAACCAAAACATCTGATGATTCACTTTCATCGATATCAGCTGAGAAGCCATACTTCTCGAAAAAATACTGTGCAGTCGGCTTCATCGCAGGCCTGTTCATCTATATCGTCTGCTACATACTGCTTATCGTTTTAAGACACCGTGTAAATTCAGGCGATGAAATCGCAGATGTCACAGGACTCCGCAAATTCGGCGAGTATCACGCCTACACTAAGACAGGCTTCGCCAGATTTATCTGGAGTAAGAGAGTCTATGAATTCTATTATCGCAGGTATTTAAACCTGGAAGAGACTTCGAAGTATGCGGCGGATGGAATAATAGCAATGCTTACTCTGATGAGTAATGATTCAGAGATCTCAGATGGAGAATCAGATGCTGTGACGATACTTTCTCTCGATACATTCACACAGAATGCACAGAAATACGTCTCTGCAGTATCAAAAGCACTTACATCCGAAGGAATAACTGCAGATCAGAAGCAGCTCACCATTGCCAATCTCCTGACTGACGCTGCAACAGTCAGATCCCTTGGCACAGTAGTCCTTGTCATCTCAGAGAACCTTACGGACTATAACGAGCTGGATGAGTTCATTGGGATAGCAGAGGAGTATAAGATACCAGTGATAGGGTATGTGTATGTGGGGTGAAAAAGCAAAAGCATAGTATGAAAAAAATTTATTAAGTAATGACTTGAGTAACAGAAGATAAAACTTCTTGATACAACCAATTATTTTTGTGAAAAATTTGTGTGGGAGAAAGATTTGTATGTCACGCATCAAGTTCATGAATACTGAAATAGACAATCTAACAATGAATGAAGCGTTAGACGCTATTGAGAATCTGATTGCACAAAACAAAAACGCGTATGTGGTTACTCCGAATGTAGATCACATAGTACAGTTGGAACGAGGCGGAGAAATCGTTGATGTCTACAAAAACGCAGATCTTATCCTTTGTGATGGCAAGCCACTTATTTGGATATCAAAATGGTATGGAACCCCAATAAAAGAGAAAATTTCGGGTTCAGATCTATTTCCAAGACTTTGTGAAAGAGCAGCTAAAAAAGGGTATAGGATGTTCTTTTTGGGTGCAGCAGAAGGTGTTGCAGCAAGAGCAGCTGTAAACCTAGAGAAGAAATACACTGGTCTACAGGTCGTGGGTACCTATTCACCCCCATACGGATTTGAGAA
>JBJELA010000244.1:0-1945 GCA_051878915.1 Candidatus Weimeria sp. | reverse complement strand
CACTAACACTAAATCATAAAATCAAGGAGCAGAAATTATGGTATCAAGAAAAAACTTCCCTGCGTTCAGGGACGAACTCGTCGGAATGCTTGAAAATGAGCACAAAAACGGATATGTGTTTCCGGGTCAGGCAGATAATGCCGCACATATGTTTTTAGGAGTAGTCTATTATCTAAGGGATACGAAGGGGCTTTCTGATATTTCTGAGGAGTTCTTTAAGTACACAAACAAACTTTTACTTAATATTGAGACCAATTCGATGTGGGAGACCCTTAAGTATAACAGTATCGACCTGAAAAGGCATGGTGTCGCCGACGGTTTTAACTGTGCTGATGAAGTGCATATATACAGTCAGGAAGAACTGGACGAATTCCAGCTTTCATTCAGACTTGCCGATGGTATGAACCCGAAGCACCTTTATAAGTATATTAAACTCATTGACAAATATGACACTGACCGGTATTGGAAAGAGCGTTGACCATGGGACTTTTTGATATATTTAAGAAGAAAAAAGACGAGGACAGGGAAGAATAGAAGCAACCGACACACGGAGTTCCGGTAACAACTCCTGTTGCAAAAAAGGAACATACTTTCATATACCAAAACATAAATGAGAGAGCGGTTTCGCAGAAGTGAGGTGTATCATATGTTTTTTAACAACAACGGCAACAGAACAGAGCGGATAGGAAATGTATTCTACAATTCAGACGGGACTTCGACACAGAAGATTGGAAGCAACTTTTTCTCTGCTGACGGGAGTCTTGTACAGAACACAGGTTCGGAAATATTTACGCAGAACGGTCCCGTGATAAAAAACGGAGATACATATTTTGATAATGAAAAGACTTATCAGAAGAATGGGAACAGGCTTTTCTCATCTGATGGAAGGTCATGGCAGGGCATGGATGAAATGTCTGACGACGATGTTTCGGATATCATAGCAGGAGATAAGGAGAATTTCTGATGCAGCAGCCTGAGAAACAGAAGACCCTTGAGGCTTATGTAAAGAAGCATTTCAGCAAAACAGGTTATGAGATAAAAGAAGCAGTTAAGGATACGATAAAGATTTTTACGTCTGACAAGTCGATCGTCTTTAAGTGCAAGAACAACGGCGAAGTCATAGAAATCTCATCCCGTCTCAGAAGAGGAAGGAACAGGGATACAGGTGTCCAGGGGATAAAAAACACTCCTAAGAAAGTATCTGCGGATAAGGACCCCGTGAAGCCGCAAAAATCTTCCGCAAAAAAGCCCGTAGCCGTAAAGCCCATTAGGAAGAGGGCACCTAAGCCCGCAGAGTCTGTAAAGACAGCGGAAACTGTCAGTAAAGAGCCAAGGGATAAGAATATCAGTCCTGAGGATAAGGACGACGATGAGGACTTTTTATTTAAAGGGCCGTCGCCCAATCCATACTTAATAGGCGATTCGGTAGAGCTTCTCTATGGAAACCACCCTGCTTTTACGGTTGAAGAGGTGATAAGTAATACCTGTCGCGTCATCACATCTCAGGGGGAGCCGATGGAATATATCATCGCAGCATCTGACCTAAGGAAGAGCAGAAAGAAAGCAAGGAAATTAGATAGTGAAAAAGCCGCAGGGGATACGGTTTAACTTTAAAAAAGCAGTCAGAAAATCTGGCTGTTTTTTTAATTCTTATCCCTTGGAAATCTGAGATAGAAAATCTACCAAAACATAAATGAAGGGAAGAAACAGAACAGTAAAGGAGAAAAGCCAATGCATATCAACGCAGCACTTACAATCAGAAAAAATGTTACCAGCCCGGAGAGTGAGGTTCAGAAAATCTGCAACAGGTTTTCATTTACAAACGCAATCACCGTTAAGGGCAATACGCTGTCTATCTGTGTAAACAGCGGCGTACCGAGTTATTTTGAGGAGATTATAAACGCCGTCTCAAAGGTCGCCAACGGAAAGGTATATGAGATAAGTG
>JBJELA010000243.1:0-1951 GCA_051878915.1 Candidatus Weimeria sp. | reverse complement strand
AACATCGCCGGAAAGCTGCTGGAATATCCGTCCATATGCAGAAAGACAGGGGACAGGATCCTCGATTTCAGTACGCTTATGGCTTATCCGAAGCCGCCGGAGGAGACCGGGATAGCTGACTGGAAAGTCGGATTCATCAAGGGACTTCTGTCGTTTAGCAAAAGAAGAGATGAGATCTTGGGAGATCAGACGGCGCTTTGCGTAGGTTATTCCTGTATCGCGATCGATTTTATCCGTGAAGCGGAGCAGAAGCTTTTATTTTTAAAAAAATACATCGATGATCTGAAAACAGCTTCACAGGAATTCCTTATGATCTACTCCGCGGTAAGCTCAAAAAACGCGGCGTTAAAGGCAGGGGATTCCGGAGACATGCCTTCCTTCGAGGGGATGCTTGACAGGTTACTCGTCTATTCGAAGGCTCCTGTCGATAAGGCTGCAGAGCTGAAAAACGCGATGGCGGAGTACAAAAAACTCAGTGACAGATCCGGTACTACTGATGACCACAGGAAGATCAGAAGGCAGCTGTCAAAAGCGTTTTATCCGATATATGAAGAGGTGCTTCTACAGGCGATAAAGCAGAATACCGAGCCTCCGATCGAGGTTAAGATGTTTCTGATGTTCGGACTGCTTGATGAAACGATAGTCACGAAGGACGAACTCCAGACACTTTACGGTTACGCGAAATCCTATAAGCCTGATCCCACGGGACATGTGCTCTGCGCCTGGGAATGGCTCAGAAAGGTCTATAACCTTGAGGTGGAACCGTCGAGAAACGAATTCGACATGGACTACCCGAAGTACCTGCGTGAACTCAGGAACAACGGTGATATAGACGAGGATCAGGAAAAGAAGTTTTTGAAGAGTCCAAGGCGCCGAGTGCATTTCGAGTTTTCAAACCTGTTCACGATTGGAAACAGGATGACCTTCGGACGAATGAGCGCCTTTGAGCCTGTTTTTGACGATGTGAATGTGATCGGCTCCATGGAAAGGGGCTATCTGTACACTGAAAAAATAATGCAGGAGCTCTCGTTTGTAACAGACAGGGATTTTTCTATTTTTTACAGGGATGATATCTACTCGGCTCCTGAGCTTAACGTGATGCAGATTCCTATTCACAGGGAGTTTCTGCCAGTGTTTATCCTGATGCCGAATATGGGATCGAGATTTGTGCTCTGGCAGGAGATTGAGGGAAAACGCAGACAGTCCAGCGCGAGGATGCTGCTTCCTGTGATCATGACTGACGATATCCATGACAAGATGCTGAATCTCTGCGGAGAGTTCCGCTGGGAGATGTGCAAGACAGAGCAGGGCGTTCACTGGAATGATATCAGCGATCCGTCGCTTACGGCGGAGTACACGGATCTGCTTCAGTTTTACAAGAAGAATTCCTCATTTACATCTGACATCAAAGAAAAAATAAAAGCTGAGCTCAAGAAGAAAAACAACAATTACAAAAACGTATTTGTTTCTGACTATCATGATTATATGCGTTATGAGAGCGGCGGCTCGATGAGACTTTTAAAGCCTGTTCGTGAGATACTTTCCAAATACTGTCCGTTTACAGGAGATACAAAGACTCTTCTGGAATCGAATCCTGTTTACCAGCCATTCATAGAGCGGTTCAATAACCATGAGGCAAAGAGCCGCAGGATCGTTACACTCACTATCAGGAGGTTTCAGAAAGAGGGCATTCCTGTACCTGATGTTCTTACTGCGGAAGAAAAATATCTGAGTCATTAGTACTTGACTATTTACATGAGAGTGATATAATAATCTTTGTGTGAAATCGACCGTCCGGTTGTGTTTTGCATGAATCCCATAACTGGAGGGAGGTCGAGCAAGAGTGGCAACCGTTATCGTAAAAGAAAACGAATCATTAGACAGTGCACTTCGCAGATTTAAGCGTAACTGTGCTAAGGCAGGTATCCAGCAGGAGATCCGCAAGAGAGAG
>JBJELA010000242.1:0-1960 GCA_051878915.1 Candidatus Weimeria sp. | reverse complement strand
ACATTTTACAAGGTTCTGTACTTCAGTGGTAGACACGTGCTATTTGCCGCTTACGAAAAGAGAGAACGTGGGGAAAGAGCGTGAACCGGCTGCTCGTGCTGGTTCTTGCCGTAACCGTCACTTTGGTGTTTAGTTTTACAAGTTTTTCTTTTGCGGATGACAGCGCAGGAAGCGCGGCATCCGGGTCAGAAAGCGGAAGTTCTGTTCAGAGCAGTGATGATGCTGTTTCACTTGAATCGATTCCGTCAAGACTCACTTATTACGGGACTTTGACGGATTCCAATACAATAAGTTTAAAAACCGGACAGACAGCGACCATTGTGAGAAGGCCATATAAAGCAACGAGATGCAGCACATGCGGTTCGATTGTTTATGCATATGTCCCAAAAACATATTACGCTTCTGATAACGCAGTAAAAGCGCTTTCAGCGGATGGTACAGCTGTATCAGATGCGGTTAAGGATGCGCATTTCAGTCTGAAAAGTGTAACAGCTGCAAATCTTCCGCAGTTTGACGGAGTGCAGGGACTGGCTTTTTCCTTTAAGGGAAACCGCCCGGGCAGATACACGGTAAAGTATGATTATTTCTTTCAGTATAACTCTCCTGGAACGGGAAAAAATCCGGTAACCTGTCAGAATCCTGACTGTGAATACTATCAGAAAGAGCCAGCCTATGATGTCGGTGGAGATCATTCCACCCATCGTACGGAGAACACGATCAACCTTACGGTAACTGCTGATTATAAACTTTCCTATGACGCCAACGGAGGATCCGGTGCTTCGGCGGCAGAAGAACTCAAGGACAGCACAGAAGGCAGCCAGGAATTCACACTTTCTTCCACTGTTCCGGAGAGAAAGGGTTACAGCTTCCTGGGATGGTCTGAGAATAAGGATGCGAAGACAGCCGATTATAGGGCAGGCAGCAAATACACACTGACATGGCCGGATACTGCGAAGACACTTTACGCCGTATGGGAAAAGGAAAGCACTACTCCAACGAACCCGGTGAATCCGGTAACGCCGGTTAATCCGTCCACTCCTTCCGAGGAGCATACGGTCACCTTCCACCCGGCTAACGGTCAGCCGGACTTCACGCAGACGGTTCCGGACGGCGGCCAGGCTGTTATGCCGGATGATCCGGTATATAACGGATACAAGTTTGACGGATGGTATACAGACACAGATCTGAGCAAGGCCTATGATTTTTCGACAAAGGTAAACAGCAGCCTGAACCTGTATGCAAAGTGGACCAAGAGTGCAGAACCGGTAAAACCGGAAAATCAGGCAAAAAAGGTTTCCGGCATCCTGCTTCCTAAGGTCACTGCTGCAGGAAAGCATGCCCAGACCCTGACATGGACGGCCGTGAAGAATGCAGACGGATATTATATCTACACCAACCGCTGTGATAAGGCGGATAAGGAGTACCCGTTCAGGAAAGCGGCGACATATAAGGCTTCCAGGGCCCGTGTTTATAAGGTAAAGAAGTTGAAGACCGGCGAAAATTACAAGTACTATGTAGCCGCGTACCAGATCAGAAACGGAAAGAAAGTTATCGTCAGAAACAGCGTTACGGTTCATTCCGTAGCCGGAAATACCAGCGCCCGCAGCACCAATGTAAAGAGCGTAAAGGCGAAGAAGCACTCGATCACGCTGAAGAAGGGCAGGAGCTATACGCTCAAGGCATCCGTCTCCAAGATGAATAAGAAAAAAGCCTTCCTCGACGACACACACTGCGCAAAGCTCCGCTTCCTGAGCGGCAGCACATCCATCGCTTCCGTGAACTACAATTCCGGAAAAGTGACGGCAAAGAAAGCAGGCAGCACATACATCTACGTCCTCGGCGTAAACGGAGTGCGTGATAAGGTAAAAGTTACCGTTAAATAGGCAGAGACAGCCTGCACACAGATGTGAACTTCCAGTAGAAAATCCCCTCAAGGCTATGTTTGATTTTTGATACATTG
>JBJELA010000241.1:0-1961 GCA_051878915.1 Candidatus Weimeria sp. | reverse complement strand
TCATCATTCCAGCTCGAGACGATAGATACCTTTCATCCGAAGGCAGCTGCGATCCTGAACATCACTCCGGATCATCTGAACCGTCATCACACGATGGAAAACTACATCGCCGCGAAGGAATCGATAGTGAAGAACCAGACGCCTTCTGATGTAACCGTTCTTAACTACGAGGATGACGTCCTCCGTGAATTCGGAAAGACATTAAATACAAAAGTCGTTTATTTTTCCAGCAAGAGAAAAATAAAAGACGGTCTCTACTATGATGAGAGCAGGAACGCGATATTCATGGATACCAACGGTTCCGAGGAGAAGGTCATAGATGTAAGTGACCTGAAGATCATCGGCGCTCACAACTACGAGAATGTCTGCGCCGCTGTAGCGCTGACGCTCTCTCTTGATGTTCCGATGGATTCTATCAGAGAAAGCCTCAAGACTTTTACAGCTGTAGAGCACAGGATCGAGTTCGTCTGTGAGAAAAACGGCGTCAGATACTATGATGACTCGAAGGGCACGAATCCTGACGCCGCCATAAAGGCTGTTCTTTCGATGCCGGGACCTACAGTCCTGATCGGAGGAGGCTATGACAAGGGAAGCACCTATGACGAGTGGGTTGATACCTTTGAGGGCAGGGTAAAGAAGCTTGTTCTTATAGGAGTCACAAAGGAAAAAATAGCTGCCTGCTGCGAAAAGCACGGCTTTAAGAACTATGAGTTCGCTAACAGCCTGACTGAAGCAATAGACAAGTGCGCTTCCGCGGCAGTAAAGGGCGACTGCGTTCTGCTTTCGCCTGCCTGCGCCAGCTGGGATATGTTCCCTAATTATGAGATCAGGGGAGACGAGTTTAAAGATTACGTAAGGAAGATGTAAGGACATGAGAGACCGGACGACAGCAAAGACAGTCAAATTCAAAAATTATACCAGGCACAGATATTTCGATTATATGCTCCTGGGAGTAGTGGCTCTTCTTTTACTTTTCGGTCTCGTCATGCTCTATTCTTCGAGCGCTTATACAGCCTCCATTAAGAATTCAAACCCGGCCTTCTATCTGATAAGGCAGGCGAAATTTGTCGTGATCGGAGCAGTGCTCGCGACGGTAGCTGCATTCATGCCGAATAAGCTGATCAAAAAAATCGCATGGCCTTATTATTTACTCATCTTTCTGTTGAATGTTGCTGTTATTTTTGTAGGAAATTCGAACAATGGTTCTACCAGATGGATCAAGGTGGCTGGATTTACACTGCAGCCGTCTGAGTTTATGAAGACAGCTTTGATACTCGTGATGGCGGCTTTTATCTCTGACCACCCGAAAAAATTCGGGAAAGCAGCCTTTGATGTAAGAGGTCTGGGCATCATAATCCTGGCTGTTCTTCCTGTCATAAGCTCAAACTTAAGTACCGCGCTGATCATCGCGGGGATCGGTTTTATTATGCTCTTTATCGCGAGCAGGAGAAAAAAGCGTCTCGGCTTTGCAGTGATAGCCGTACTTTTAGTTGCTGTCGCAGCGACCTTCGCGAAGGATTACCGTATGGACCGTATCCAGTCCTGGCTTCATCCTGAAAAAGCCACTACAACAGATGGCTTCCAGGTACTCCAGGGACTTTACGCCTTAGGCTCCGGCGGATTTTTCGGAAAGGGGCTTGGAGCCTCGGACACAAAGCTTGGAAATCTGCCTGAGTCACAGAACGATATGATATTCGCGGTAATAGTAGAGGAGCTTGGAGCGTTTGGAGCTGTCTGCCTGATACTCATGTATGTGGTGCTGCTCTGGAGACTGTACAGGATAGCTGTAAACGCAAGGGATATGTTTGGCTCATACATAGTCATCGGCGTTTTTTCACATCTGTCGCTCCAGATGATACTCAACATGCTCGTCGTCACAAATCTGTTTCCAAACACTGGCGTAACGCTCCCGTTCGTCAGCTATGGAGGAAGCTCCATCATCTGTACTCTTTTTGAGATAG
>JBJELA010000240.1:0-1962 GCA_051878915.1 Candidatus Weimeria sp. | reverse complement strand
GATTTTGGGGGTTGTTATTCACGATTTTTTATGAAAGAAAGTGGCAAACTCGGGTTATATCATAATAACGTCTGAGGGCAATATTTTATTTAAACATATAAAAATCAAGTAAAAGCGCCTTTCATTCCACGGTTAAAAACCGTGGGTCTTCCCGTCACTAATTTGTGTTGGATTCAAGCCTTCCTTATCGATGGACTGTGCGGTGGCTAGATCTCTGCAAATACCTTGTCTTTTTCTTTTTTTACAATAAATCATCTCCTTATTATTCCTTTTTTTCTTAGTGCCTTTTCAAGTTCGTCTATCGTGGATATACACTGTTCTACATTTGTGTCATTAGCCGTGAAATCGAGTACCTTTACCTCGTTGACAAAGATGTTGAAGTCCCCGCCCGTTTCAAGCTCCGCGTTATCGAACTCCTGTTTTAACACCGTCGTATCGAACTCAGGGGATATCGTCTTATAGAGTGCTTCCATAGTGACATATCCGCTGTAAAGGTCTCCCAGAAGTTCGAACGATGTCTTTACGGCCTTTGCCGCGTTGCTGTATATCTTCCTGTAAGGATCGCGGTAGGCTTTAAAGTCCTCCTCCGCAAGCGTTACAAGGCACATGAGGGAGACGAGGATGTACATCTTATACCACGCTCCTCTCTCAGGATGTGCCTTAAGGCAGTACATCGTCACTACATCGCTTGCTATGATAAAGAGGAACATGACCCACATGACGGCGGCGTTCTTTATAAGCGCCTTCTGCCCTCTTATCACGGGAGCAAACACCCTGCTCTTCTTCTCGGCATAGTCTTTTATCCACTTCGAACTGTACTTTGTCTCTTTTATCTCCATAAAACACCTTTCAAAAAAAACTCTCTATTCATATATTGGTATATCTGAGCCTTTCATTTTTCTGAGGGATAAGAAAAATGCACTAGCACTCTATAAAAAGTGACAGTGCATTTGGCTTGCCTTCTAAGGTTTTCGTCTTTTTATCATATCATTACAGCCTTAAGCCCGCTTTTTAGCACTTCATCAGATACCTTATAAGCTGCCTCTCTTATCCTTCCTGTAAGGTTGTCGCGGAAACAGAGCCTGAATCCGTCTTCCTTTTTGTACTTTTTCCTGAACTCTGCTTCACCGCACAGGAATATCCTTAAGTCTTCCGGATCTATTATTATAGTCCCGTTTACGGCATCAGGTCTTCTTATCCTGTTTACGATAAAGTCCTTTTCCCCGTTCTTTTCCGATACAGAGCCTTCAAAGACATATACCAGACCGTCTCTCAGGCTGTCCTTAAAGTCAGCGTATCTGTCAGGGAAGCATAAAGCCTTCACAGAACCCGTGCTGTCCGTTATCGTAAAGAAAGCCATGAGAGAACCGTCCTTTTTTGTCCTTGCAGTGCTTAAGTCCTCGATATATCCGAATACCTTTACGGTATCCTTACTTAAGTCTTTTATGAAGCCGACTCCTAAGGCTTCGTTGTCATCATATCCCGATAACGGAGTATCTGATATGAAGTCTCCGAGATAGTCCTTTTCACTATAAAGGCGTTCCATCCGCTCTTCTTCCGTCCCTGTCTCAGCTTCTGTTGAAGACATATCTTTTTTAACGGCGGATATTACTGAAAGAGCATTCTTTTTCTTCTTTTCAAGCTCTTCTACCGAGGTGCTTCCCTTGATAACAGGTCTGATCCCTGCGTCTTTTAAGGTTTCTGCCACTTCTGTTTCAGATGATAAGTCACATCCGCTGTCAAGAAGAGTATCTGCTGCCATGATGAAGTCCTTCTTTTCCATGTACTTCTTCCCGTTATCGGAAAGCTCCTTTGAGACAGAAAGCAGGTCTTTTCTGCTCTTTCCTGTGATGTCATCAAAAGAGCCTGAGAGGATAAGGGCTTTTATCACGGAACTGATCACCTTGTTTCTCATAAGGAAATCACTTAAGCTTCTGAAAGGACCGTTCTCCCTTCTTTCTT
>JBJELA010000239.1:0-1963 GCA_051878915.1 Candidatus Weimeria sp. | reverse complement strand
CAGAAGCTTATAGCGGTTAAAATACTTGAGGCGTGGCTCCAGCCTGTTCTCGAGCCTTGCTTTCCTTAACTGCTGGAGGAGGTCGTGGCACTTTATGAAATAGGTGCTCTTATGGTGCCTAGCTGCCTCTATCCCTATTGCCGTAGCAAGATGTGTCTTCCCTACACCACTGTTCCCAAGAAATACTATATTTTCAGCATGCTCCATAAAACCCAGGCTGCAGAACTCCTGCATCTGTTTTTCATTCACAGTTGGCTGAAAACTGAAATCAAAATCTTTGAGAGTCTTCTGAAATGGGAAGGCTGCCGCCTTCACAGTATTATTCGATGAAGAGCTCTCTTTGAAGTCCACTTCATAATTGCTCAGCTTCAGGAGTCCTTCGGTAAACGACAGGCTCTCTGTACTGACCTTTTCTGCAACCTCGTCCAAGTGCAGTTTCATCTGGCTGAGATGCAGGGTATCAAGATTTTTTGATAACTGCTGATATATACTGTTACTCATATGCTGCTCCTAAAGCCCTCAGGTTCTCTTTTGCACGTTCTTCGAGGTTATCCTCGGAAAAAGAGTGCGTCTCCATGACAAGGCTTGTATAGTCTTCCTCCTTGTAGTTGATCTTTTTGTCCGATATATGATGCAGAGCTATCAGCTTTGTGTTAAAATATACATGTATGTAGTCATCATATATCTGCAGTGAGACCTTCTTACCCGTGTATTCTGGCGGTACAGAGTACTGATTACCCTTGTAGCGGAAAAGGCTGGAGTTGTCCACTGTAGCTCTATGATTGACGAGCTTATAGGGATTCCGTATCGTGTCAGGTGGAAGCTGATGGAGGGAGTCCCTTTCTTTCTGCAGATACATGACAGGGATACGTCCTGTGCCCGGATGCACTTTCCCGTTCTCACGGTCATTGATCTCTTTCAGTTTATCCACAAATCCGATATAGCTAAGCTCGCCGTTGTATGCCCGTAGTTCGTCCAGTATCCTCATAGGAGATTCGACCTTGCCTTTTGTCTTTGGCGTTGCCGCTACGCATGGCTGTACCCTGAATCCATAGTCATCTGCAAACTGCTTAAAGCGGGGATTTATTTTTCCTGTTGAGCCCCTGGTACGTGCAGTATCCATGACCGTCTTCATGTTGTCTGTAACGATCTCTTCAGGTACTCCTCCGAACGTCTCGAAGGCGTTATCAAGGCAGGAAAAAAGCACGTCCTGGGACTTACTCATCGTAAGCTGATATACTCTGTATCTGGAAAGTGAAAGAATGAGAACAAACACGTTTACCTCTACCCAGCCAAGGTCTGTTGTAAGCAGTTTCATTGATTCTTTCCAATCCAGCTGTGCCTGTTTGCCTGCTGTGGTCTCATACCGTATAAACTTTTCCGACTTCGACGGTCGTCGTTTGTTGAAGTATGCCTTGAATTCCGGCACAGCATTCGGGTAATAGCAGAAGTTCGGATATGAGCCTGAATAGCCTTTATTGTCCTTCAGATACTGCCAGAGCACTCTCCTGTAATAAAAAAGCTGCGCATTATCATCAGACAAGAGCTTCCTGATTGTATCCATGAATGGTGTTAAACAGTTGGTGGATGAACGGTGCTTTGCCTTCTCAAAGCCGTTTATGTATTTATCCACAGTCCTCCTGTCAATACCCAGTTCCCTGGCAATCTGACTTTTGTTTACTTTTAGGTTTGTTGATTCCATGATCGGTTTAAGCTTGTGTAAATCCTCCAATCTGTTTATCTCGAGATCAGAAATAATGGATGTTTTGATTATCATTGATAGCCTCCTAGGTAGCTATTCAATGATACCATTTGTACATTTTTATTCCATAACTTCTGTACATTTTTAATTATAACTTATTACGTACATTTTTAATTATAACTTATTACGGAAAACGACAGCCGTGCTGTTACTGTTCACACGGTAGGTAGACTTTGAAAGACCGATAGTGTAGACTCAGAC
>JBJELA010000238.1:0-9346 GCA_051878915.1 Candidatus Weimeria sp. | reverse complement strand
TGAGTAATTCCACGATGCTTGACATAATGTACAGAGAAACTAATCAGTGAGCGTTCCGGCAGAGGGATTCCGAAGATTGTAGGTGCATATGGCCGTGATCATATACATCTGAATCAGGATAATATCTGTGTAGTGATACTATATGACAGACTTGTGATAAGTGATGTACAAGTCGATGCACAAGACACTATGTTCGATGATAAGCAGAAAAAAGAGAACAAGGTTCTTGATAAAAATGTCGCCTGGCATGCGACAAAAAATAGCGATGGTCTGTTATAATATACAATGATGAACACACAGAGGAATGAGGAATTGTTAGAGATGTAAGGGAGAGATGTAAGGGAGATGATAAAAAATAATGCTTGCAAGAGTGAGACTACAACTAAACAGCGATACAATAAAGTATTATAAGGGCTCGGCACTACAGGGGGTGCTTTTTGAAAAAATAGAACCGGATTATGCCGGCTGGCTGCATCAACAGAGTATGCATCCATATAGCCAATATATCCATATGTCAGGTGGAAGCTCTGAATGGGTCATAAATACGCTTACTGATGAGGCATATGAGAAAATCATTAAGCCTCTTCTTGAGCCATCATTTGATTCGTTTGTGATCAGACAGGGGAATATAAAGACAAAAATTGTATCAAAGACGCTGGAGACTACTGATACCAAAGAACTGATGAGAGAATTCAGAGAGGATCAGTCAGAGAGTAATTTCAGAATAAAGGCGGTTACCCCTGTGGCATTCAGACAGGATGGAGCATTTAATATACTTCCGTTACCACAGCTTGTGTATCAGAGCCTTATGAACAGATACAGCTTACTTGCGGATGAAATCAGTATGTCCGATGAAGATATACTTGAGGAACTGGCATCTATGACACTGATTTCCGGGTACAAGCTCAGGACGATGCGGTTTCCGTTGGAAGGTAACACGATACCGGGATTTGTCGGGTCGTTCTCGTATTATATCAGGAAGTCGCAGACTATGGCACGATATGTAAGGATGCTGCTCCGATTCGGAGAATACTCAGGAATAGGAGTAAAGACTGGAATGGGAATGGGATCAATAAGACTTATAGAGAGAGGAGAAGATAATGCAGGAACAGGAGATTAAGCTGGTCATAGGAGCATTATTGCATGATATCGGGAAGGTGGTGTATCGGACAGGAGATGCAAGAGAAAGACACTCCATACTGGGAGCAGACTATCTTAAGGAGAAAGCCGCTCTTGATGATGAAGAGATTCTGAGATGTGTGCGATATCATCATGCAAAAGAATTGTCACAGGCTAAGCTGCCGGAGAATGATCTGGCATATATAGTATATATAGCAGATAATATAGCGTCTGCTACAGATCGCCGTGATGCAGATACAGATGAGAATGGGTTCGATATTGGAACTCCATTGGCATCTGTGTTCAACCTGATGAATGGCAATCATGGAAAAAAATATTATACTCCGGGCGTGCTGAAAGAAGATGAGATACGATATCCCACAGATGAAAAAAGAGCCTTCTCAGAAGAAGAGTATAAGGAAATACTCTATAATATCTCTGACAATCTAAGAGGAATAGTCTTTGATGAGAATTATGTGAATTCATTGCTGGAGATACTGGAATCAGAACTGTCATATGTACCCTCCTCTACGTCTAAGAAAGAAGTGCCGGATATCTCACTTTATGACCATCTGAGGCTGACAGCAGGTACTGCACTCTGCATAAAGAAATACCTTGATGAAAAGCAGGTAACGTATAAGGGTGCTTTGTTCGACAGGCAGGATGCCTTTTACAGTGAGAAGTGTTTCAGACTTGCTTCGCTTGATATATCTGGAATCCAGAAATTTATTTATACCATTACATCGAAGAATGCACTCAGGCATCTGAGAGCCAGGTCATTTTATCTGGATCTCCTTATGGAGCATGTAACAGATGAGCTGCTAGATAGAGAAGGACTGTGCAGAGCAAATCTGATCTATTCCGGAGGTGGACACTGCTATATTATTCTTCCGGCAACTGATGAAGCAGAGAGTATTTTTCAGAGGTTTCTGGAGGAACTGAATGAATGGTTCATTCGGGAATACAGTACTGATCTCTATATAGCGGGAGCGGATGCTTTATGCAGCAGTGATGACCTGAAGAATAAACCAATCGGAAGCTATTCGAAGATATACATGGATATATCGGAGCAGATGTCAAAGCATAAAAGTCATAGGTATTCGGCTGAACAGATAAGGGAGCTTAATACACCGAGAGATGATGACCATACGAGAGAATGCAGTTCCTGTAAACATCTGGGAAAGATAAATAACGAAGGACTCTGTCCGGTATGTGCTGCACTGAAGAGACTTTCTGCAGATATACTGCATCAGGATTTCTATTCAATAGTAAGAAGTAATGATCCTGATGATCTGCCACTGCCATTTGGATGTACTCTTGTATCTGATACTAAGGATACTCTTACCAGGCGGATGGATGATGATAGTTTTATAAGAGTCTATGGGAAAAATAAGTCATTTACCGGGAAAAGGCTGGCAAAGAGACTTTTTGTAGGAGATTACAGTAGCAAAGGAGAGACTTTTGAAGAGTATGCAGAAGAAGCTGTTGGGATAGATAGAATAGGAATATTAAGAGCAGACGTTGACAACCTTGGGCAGGCATTTGTGGCCGGATTTAAGGATCCGTCAAATGACGACAGATATTTAACGCTTTCGAGAACAGCGGCGTTCTCCAGACATATGTCGATGTTCTTCAAAATGTATATCAATGATATTCTTGCGCACCCTGAGTTTACAATAGATGGGAAGAAAAAGGATTCGAGAAAGGTATCAGTAGTCTACTCCGGAGGAGATGATGTGTTCCTTGCAGGTGCGTGGGATGACATAATAGAGACCGCTGTTGACCTGAGAAATGACCTGAAGAAATATGCAGAAGGAACGCTTACAATATCAGCAGGAATCGGTATTTATGAGGAGTCATATCCTATAAGTGTTATGGCATCTGAGGTGGCTGATCTCGAAGAGAAGTCTAAATATCTGCCGGGCAAGGATGCGATTACTCTCCTTGAAGATGGAAACAGTCATATGATGGATGGGCATGAGATAAGTGATGGTACCTATCATTGGGATGAATTTATAGACAAAGTTCTCGGAGAAAAGTATAAGGCGATAAGTGATTATTTCTCTTTTACACAGCTGCATGGAAATGCATTCTTGTACAGGATACTGGAATTACTCAGAGAGATGAATGACAGGATCAATTTTGCCAGATATGTATATATGCTCTCGCGACTGGAACCAACAGGAGATAAGGTGAAAAGTGAAGAGAAGGAGGCATATAGCATTTTTTCAAAAAGGATGTATTCATGGGTGTCTGACGAAAAGGACAGACGGGAACTGAAAACAGCTATAACAATTTATGTGTATCTGCACAGGGAAGGAGAAGACGGTGAAGATAATAAACAGTGATAACTATGTGAATCATGCGGAGGCGGTAATAAAAGGATTATTGAAGGTTGATCAAAGGACGGGAAGACAATTTCTGACATTGACCACGTCAAAGATAAGAAATTTATTGGCAATGACAGCTGACATATATAATGAGGTTCTTGTATCAAAAGAAGAAAGACTTGATGGAAACATAAAAGAGAGAATAGATTATCTCAGAGTCAAAATAATTTATGAATGCGGTCGTGATACAACAGGCAGAGAAGGTGTGAGAGATTTTGTAAAAAAGGCACAGCTGATAGAATGTCTTAAAACACTTAATGGGACAAGAGCAGACTATATCCTATTCAACAGATATATGGAGGCTCTGGTAGCATTTCACAAATATTATGGTGGCAAAGACTGAGGAGGACAGATAAATGTACGGTAAAATAGAGATATGCGGACAGATAGAATTAGTAACAGGAATGCATATAGGTGGATCATCTGCTTTTGCAGCAATAGGAGCAGTGGATTCACCCGTGATAAGGGATGTAAGAAGCGGGCTTCCAATCATACCAGGTAGTTCTCTTAAGGGTAAGATGAGAACACTTCTTGCAAAAGAATATGATGAACATCTTGCAAAACTGCCGGATGACGATGATCCAAGAATCACCCGCCTTTTTGGATCGGCAAAGAAGGGACAGGTCCAGACAAGCAGGATACTCTTTCCGGATATGCTGCTATCCAACGCAGATGAACTCAGAAAGCAGGGTGTCACCAGTCTTACAGAGGTAAAATTTGAAAACGGGATAAACAGAGCAACTGCGGTGGCAAATCCACGTCAGATAGAAAGAGCTATACGTGGGTCTCTTTTTGATATGTCTCTGATATATGAAATTGTCCCGGATCTGGAAAATGAGGACGAGATTTATGATGATATTTCATTGCTTGCTGAAGGCATGAAACTCCTTGAATATGACTATCTCGGAGGCAGCGGTTCCAGAGGATATGGAAAAGTTAAATTCAATGGCGTAAAGGCTGAAGCAGTGATTGGAGATCTCGATGATATAGCAGACAGATGCACGGAGATACTAAAAGAATCACTCGAGTGAAAGGAATATCATGGATTATAAAATATATAAGCTGACATTCCCCGGCGGGGTGCATTTTGGTAATAATTCATTAGAGAGATCAGAAGAGACATTTCATGCAGATACACTATTTTCGGCACTTTGTCAGGAAGCAGTAAGAAATTATGACGGCGCTCTGGAGACACTTGTGTCATCTGTCCGGAATGGAGATTTCAGGGTATCAGATTCATTTCCGTTTATGGGAGATACCCTGTATCTGCCAAAGCCATATATTAACATACGGTCTGAAAAGGATGAAGGCAATTCAAAGAAAAAGAAGAAGTTCAAGAATCTACATTATATCCCTGCAGAGCTATATGCAGATTTTCTGAAAGGCGATTTCCCCATAGACGAACGTGGCGATGAGCTTAAAGGTCTGGGACATCATATGACAAAGACTGCTGTAAATGTCAGAAATGAAGAGGCTGAGTCAGTTCCCTATAGAGTTGGCTCATTCTGGTTTGAAAAGAACTGCGGGCTCTATGTCATAATGGGATTCGAAAATGATGGGACTCAGTATATGGTAGAGGATCTGATGGATTCATTGTCATATGATGGCATTGGTGGTGAGAGGAGCAGCGGATATGGCAGATTCGAATTCAGATCTGCGTCAATGCCACAGAAGTTGGAAACTGCGCTGTCAGGAACTCATCCTGAATATGTGACGCTCTCGGTTTCACTGCCAGATGACGAAGAATTGGACATGGCGCTTAAGGATGCTTCTTATCAGATGATCAGACGCAGCGGATTCGTTTCATCATCACGATATTCAGATACACAGATGAGAAAGAATGATCTGTATGTATTTGATGCTGGATCAGTGTTTAAGAATAAATTTGAGGGACAGATTGCAGATGTGTCATCGGGTGGGTCTCATCCGGTGTACAGGTATGCAGAGCCTATGTTTTTAGGAGTGGACGTATGAGGGATTATCTGAAAAAATATCATGGCAGACTTATAGTGAAGGGACCGACATTTGTTGGAAGTGGTGAGAAACTGTTAAAAAAAGAGTATGTGCTGTCAGGTGGAAGCACGAGGATAAATGTACTTGATCAGGCAAAAGCATATGTTTTTTTTAGATCTAAAGGAATTACATCGGATTATGAAAATTTTATGATTTCTGATCCGAGATCAGATCTTTTTCATTTTCTTAAGGATCACAGACTCCGGATTTCAGATATCAGTTCATGCTTCAAGTACAGTCTTGATGCAGGAGATGCTTTGCAGGATCATGATAATAAGCGGGAGATCCATGTGTTTATCAAAGATCCGTATGGCAACCCTTATGTACCTGGCTCATCTATAAAGGGTATGCTCAGGACACTCCTGCTTGACGAAGGTATAATGGCTTCACCAGATAGATACAGGGTGGATCAGATGAACATTTCGTCGGAGCTTGCTTCACTGAGAAAAGTGGATAAGCGTGCGTTGTCGAGACAGTCAAAAGATGTAGAAGCAAGAAACTTCAATACAATGAACCGTCCGGAATCGAAACAGTCAGATGCGGTAAATGATGTGATGAGCGGAGTCATAGTCAGCGATTCGAGACCATTATCGGTGGATGATCTGGTCATCTGTAAAAAGATGGATATGCATATGGACGGTAAAGAAAAATCTATGCCAATTGCTAGAGAATGTCTGAAACCAGGTACAGTCATAGATTTTGATCTGACTATAGATACTTCAATAACTCATATTGATGCAGCGGAGATCATGAGTGCAGTCAGTAACTTTGATAACATGTATATGAAATGCTTTTCTGATAAGTTCAGAGAAGTTGATCTGCTTGATGGAAAGTCAGTATTTCTAGGTGGTGGATGTGGCTTTGTATCGAAGACCTTCATCTATCCGTTGTATGGGGAAGAGAAAGGATTAGGTATGACTGCAGATATCCTGGAAAAACAGTTCAGAGGAAAGCATAGGGATGACAGACAGAAAAAAGTTTCACCACATGTGCTGAAATGCACACGATATGAAGGAAAACTGATGCAGATGGGACTTTGTGAATTGTCATTATCGGAGGATTGATAATGAACAAGACAATACTTTTTTCACCAATAGGTGGGACGGATCCCATATCACAGAACAATCTGCATGATGGCGCTCTGCTGCATATCTGTCGCTGGTATCAGCCGGATGAAGTGTATATGTATATGTCAAAGGAGATTCTGGATTTTCAAGCAAAGGATGATAGATACAGATTCTGTCTGAACAGGTTGTCTGAGAAAACTGGACATCCGATGATATACCATGAGATCGAGAAACCAGAATTGGAAAAAGTTTATGATTTTAATTTTTTCTATAATGATTTCAAGAAGGAGATTGATAAGATAATTACAGATGCGGATGATTCTGACACTATACTTCTGAACATATCATCGGGAACTCCAGCTATGAAGAGTGGACTTTTAGTTCTTGCAACATTACTTGAATATAGATGCAAGCTCATACAGGTAGTAACTCCGACAGGCAAAATGAATGAGCACAATCATGATGAGGATGATATCGAACTGTTATGGGAGCTTGATGAGGACAATAAGGATGATGCAGAAAAAAGATGCGAAGCGGTTTACTGTCCATCACTTACAGAGATACAGCAGAAGGATATCATCAAAAAGCATGTGACAAATTATGACTATAAAGCCGCACTTGATGTTGCTGAGATTCTGTCAGATGAATCGAAAGCAGATTTTATAGATATGCTTCATATGGCCAGATGCAGGCAGCTTCTTGCGTTTAATGTATATGGTAAATATGCTGGGAAATCTGATGCAGACTTTCTTCCAGTAAAGAGTGGTAATGAGAGAAATTATTTTGAGTATGCACTAGAACTTCAATGCAAATTAAAGAGAGGAGAGTATGCAGATTTTATAAGAGGAGTAACGCCTATAGTGGCAGATCTTTTTGAATTGATTCTTAAAGAGCGATGCGGTGTAGATATGCAGAATTATTACAGGATTGATAAAAAGTCTGGCGCAAAACGATGGAATGATTATATTGATGCTGACATGAGCAGGGCGTTAAGAGGTGATTTTGAAAAAAGCGTTGAAGGAAATGTTGTAGGTTCAGCAGCGCTGATGAATGCGATTCTGTATTATTCAGACGATGTCCAGCTTAAAGCGTTGGTTCAGGAAGTAAGAGAAATTGAAGAGAAAGTAAGGAATGTAGCGGCACATCAGATAGTTTCAATAAATGCTTCAATGATAAAGGAAAAGACAGGACGTACTACGACTCAGATTATGCAGGATATAAAGAGGTTATTTGCTTATACGAACATCAGAATAAAAAAGAATTATTGGAATTCGTATGATGAAATGAATGACACTATTAATTGTGCTATAGACAGATCGTCATTACAGATGGAGTGATAGTATGCCAATACTGTATGTGGAAGAAAATAATGCGCATATCGGTCTTGATGGACATCGCGCTGTTGTAGACTGCGAAGACGGGCTGAAAAGATATGTTCCGCTTGAAACTCTTGATGGGATTACAATCCTTGGCAAGCCACAGCTGACTACGCAGTTCATGGAGTTCTGCCTTCGTAATGGTATCAATATAGCATTCTTCTCGAAGAATGGTAAGTATTTCGGGAGACTTGCTTCGACAGGACATGTGAAAGCACCGCTTCAGCGAAAGCAGGCGGCTTTATATGAGAATGATTTTGCTATTGAACTTTCAAGAAAGATAATTGAAGCAAAAATTCATAACCAGATGGTACTTCTACGAAGATATGCCGGAAGTAAAGGCATAGACTGTGAAGATGAGATTGCCATGCTCCGTATCTGTTCAAAGAAAGCAATGGAGGCTCAGGCAATTTCTGAGATAATTGGGTTCGAAGGACAGGGAGCGAAAGCATATTTTAAAGGTCTGTCGCTATGTGTTGATCCTGCCTTTGCATTCAATGGCAGAAATCGGCAGCCACCAAGAGATCCGTTTAATTCGATGCTTAGTCTGGGATATTCCATAATGATGAATGAGGTGTATGGTGAGATAGAGCACAGAGGAATGAATCCTTATTTCGGCTTTTTACACAGAGATGCTGAACATCATCCCACTCTTGCAAGTGATATGATGGAAGAGTGGAGAGCGGTGATCGTAGATGCTCTTGTAATGTCTCTTATAAATGGTCATGAGGTGGAACCGGATGGATTTGAATATGGAGATGAGGAACAGCCAGGGTGTTTCTTGAAAAGGGAGACGCTTAAGATTTTTCTACAGAAGCTGGAAAAGAAGATGCAGACGATGGTAGGGTATCTTGACTATGTGGATTACAAAGTTTCCTTCAGAAGAGCTATCTCGCTTCAGATGCAGACTCTTTCTACAGCTATTGAATCCGGATATGTAGATGCATACCATCCGGTAAGAATCAGGTGATCTTATGGAAATGGAAAATTATTTCTTCGAGTTGTCTGAGAGCGAAAGAGAGAGTAAGGTTCTTGTCCTGATCATCTATGATATAGTGGATAATAAGAAGAGAACCAAATTCGCGAAGCTGATGGAAGGCTTTGGTATAAGGGTGCAGAAATCAGCCTTTGAAGCTAAGCTCACTGCAAGACAGTATCAGAAACTTCTTCATTCAATACCGCCATACTGCTCCAATGAAGATACAGTGAGGGTATATAAGATCATTGGAAAAAGCCAGGTTACTACCTTCGGAATAAAAAATTATGAGCCTGAGGAAGATGATATAATCCTTATCTGAGAGTTCATACGATCAGAGCCAGGAGTCTCGTTACTGTTCACACGGTAGGTAGACTTTGAAAGACCGATAGTGTAGACTCAGAC
>JBJELA010000237.1:0-1967 GCA_051878915.1 Candidatus Weimeria sp. | reverse complement strand
GTAGAAAACGGAAAGATACGCTTTGCCCTCTCAAAGATAAAGGGAGTAAAAGACCACAGTATCCCTGTCATAAAAGAAAGAAGGGAGAACGGCCCTTACAGAAGCTTAAGTGACTTCCTTATGAGGAATAGGGTGAACAGTTCCGTTATAAAAGCCCTTATCCTCTCAGGCTCTTTTGATAACATTACGGGAAAGAGCAGAAAAGGACTGCTTTCCATTTCAAAGGAGCTTGCGGAAGACGGAAAGAAGTGTATGGAAAAGAAGGATCTTATCATGGCAGCAGATACCCTTCTTGACAGCGGATGCGACTTATCTTCTGACGAAGCGGTGGCAAAAACCCTTGAAGACGCCAAAATAAAGCCTGTGATAAAGGGAAGCACTTCAGTAGAGGAGCTTGAAAAGAAGAAAAAGAACGCTCTTTCAGTAATATCCGCCATTAAAAAAGAGATGGCTTCGCTGGAAGCCGAGGCGGGGACGGATGAGGAGCGGATGGAGCGCCTTTACAGTGAAAAGGACTATCTGGGAGACTTCATATCAGATACCCCGCTCTCTGGATATGACGACAACGAAGCCCTTGGAGTCGGTTTTATAAAAGATCTTGATGCGGATACCGTAAAGGTATTCGGATATATCGAGGACTTAAGCACCGTAAGGACAAAAAAGGACGGCTCCCTTATGGCGTTCTTTACGATAACGGACGGTACGGGTTCAGTAAAGGCTTTATGCTTCTCTGACAGATACTCTGACCTTAAGGACAGCATAAAGGACGGCGCAGTATATGTCTTTGAAGGCTCTGTATCGGAAAAGAACGGGGAAAAGGACTTTATCGTAAACAGGATAAGAAAGCCTGATGCCGTAAACGGGACTATAATAATAGCCCCGAAAGACTTAAGGATATTCCTGTGCGGCGAAGCAGAGTTTAAGAAGAAGTATGAAAAGGAAGACGGATTTAAGCTCTGTTTCCGCGACAACCTTACCGGACGGATAAGGGAAGCGGACTATAAGGTATCGGATGAGGTATTAAAAAGCGGGCTTAATGCTGTAAGGATCTGATACGATAAAAAACGGACAAGGACACCGGCACTCTGAAAGGGGGTGCTGGTGTTTTTTATCCCTCAGATGCATATAATTCTTATCCCTCAGAAATTTGGGAAGATGAAATCTACTAAAACATAAGTAGCAGATAAAACCGAAAGGGGAGCGGGGCATATGTCCCGTCTGTAACATTCCTTTAAGGATATCCCAAAATGTTATTGTGAATATTTTGTTTTACAGCTGGTACATACGCTGTAGAAAGGGCGGAAAACTATGGCATTAAACAGAGAAGGTTCAGAACCTGAAAAACAGAAGTATAACTATGAAAGCATTTTTGTAACGCCGTCTCTTATGGGAATACTCGGAGACAGGATACCTGAAATCCCTGAGGGATGGAATGAGACAAAGAATAAGCATATATCGACATCTTTTACCAGAAGAGTACCGGAAACACGAGCAGAAGACATCGGCACATACGCATCAGTTACGGTTGACGGATACGCATTTGACAGAAACGCCCTTGTCCTTCATGTGGCGGGAGCTGACTGTCAGTCGCCAGTCGTACAGAAGGCATTTGACATGGCGCAGAAGACAGGTCCGGTGCATATTACCATAGCAGCAGCGCCCAAAGTAAAGAACAGGGACTCAAAAGCTTTCGAGAGCGGGATACACTACTTCGATGAGCCGGTAGAAATCCCTGCATCATTCGGCGGATTTACGCAGGAGAAGACGCTGGACGTGCTTACTCCTGAAGAGAAAAAATTCAAGGGTATGGCAGAAAACATATTAAGCGGTATCGACAGCCCGCTTGCTGAGGGTATGATTGCCGTCAGCGAAAAAAATCCCGGGGCTAAGACCATATACTTAAAGAAGACGATAGACCAGGACCTTGCAGGACCTGATAACGCAGGCTCTGACTTAGGACAGCTGTC
>JBJELA010000236.1:0-1967 GCA_051878915.1 Candidatus Weimeria sp. | reverse complement strand
AAACCACCTCGCAGATGCAATAGCTTCCAACACAGCTATTAATGCCTCAACGCTCAATGCGGCACAAGCTTCTGTTTCTGCTAAAAAAAAACTGAAGGACGGTAAGTACACTGTAGGCTTTACGACTGAGGACGATCTCGGTATGATCGGCTTAAATGACGCTCTTAACGGTAAGACTACACTGACTGTAAAGAATGGAAAAATGAAGGTCCACGTGCCGATGAAGGGTGTCGGCCTTACAAAGGCTTTTGTAGGGACGGCAAAGAATGCGGCAAAAAAGGGAGCGAAGGTCATCAAGGGTAAAACGGAGAAAGTCGGAGATGACACAGTCCTTGCCTTTGATATTCCGGTAAAGAGTCTGAACAAGAGCTTTACAGTATCTTTCTTCAGCAAGAGAAAGAAGAGCTGGTATCAGAAGACCGTTAAGGTTACTTACTGATATAAGCTTCAGAAATAAAAAAAACAGCTGCCACTGATTGATGTGGCAGCTTCTTTTTTTTACAGTCTTCGGTTTTCGCCGTTTACAGTGGCGGAATCTGATGGCTCGAGCGGGATGATAAGACATTTCTCACCGTCTACAAAGGCTGTTGTAACTGAGTCTTCACGATCAGCCGGAACCTTTACATATATGTCGGAGGAGGAGCCGTCGTTAGAGATAACGCCGGTCTCCTCTAATTTTTTGTTCAGGGAAGCAACCTCACGCTGTAAAGCAGCTTTTTCGTGGTGGAGCTCCTGGTCCTTTAACAGCCTCCTGTCGAGGAGCTCATCGGCGTCAGGAGCGTCAGGAGTGCCGTCAAAGCAGTCGTTGAAGCGTTCCTTGATGCGCTCGGCCTTCTGCTCAGGAACGCCGGCAGTAATGCAGATGTCTTCTACATCGTCCCCGTTAATGCCGACCACTGCATCGTCAGGAAGGTCTGCTTTTCTTTTTTCAATAAATCCGGAAAGCGAATCAGCTATATTAAAAATAGTTTCCTTGCTTTCGTCTGAATCAGAACCGACTGATTTTTCTACCATGCCGGCGAAGGCCTGCTTTTTTTCCGAGGAAGTGAGCCTCGATATGACGTGCAGCCCGCCCTCCCAGAACTCCTTGTGAGGAGCCTTGGGATTCTTGGAATAAACGGTCACGGAGCTGATATCCGCGTTCCTATCGGAAAATGACGGATACATGAAAGCAGTCTCCACAGGCGTCACTGTCCAGTTACGCATCAGAGCGCCGATCCGCCCCTCGTCCTCTCTGTAGCCGAGTGCCGGTTTCGAAAGGTTTACCGGGCAGATCGCGCAGAGGATATAGTCAAAGACATCCTCGGAATCGCCGATATCGAGATTGTCAGTTGTCTTCATCGGGATATCGTAGACATCGCTGAACAGCACGATCAGAAAATTCCCCGTGATCAGGTAGTTCTCGATCACCATGTCAAAAAACTCATCCAGGACCGATTCATCCTTCAGGCCTGTGGCCTTCAGCTGGTCGAGGAGTGAATGAGTCTTTCCATTCATCGCCTCCTCAGTAGGAAAGAAAAGCTGCAGGAGATTGTCTCCGAGCTTTCCTGACAACGATTTGTTCGCAATATCCAGATACTTGAAGAACTCCTCGTCTTCGAGCTCAGCAGGGCTCTGCGAGAAGCTCAGCACCTTATTTTTTTCATTATCCACATAGCAGCCGGCAATCCGCGTGAAGTTATGGGATTCCTTCTTATATCTGCGTTTGATCTCGAGAATATCATTCTTTGTCATATATATAAACCTCCGGAAAAAATCAGCGTCAGCTGTTAAGCGGCGCAAGTAAAAGGATAGCGTATCCGGGTTTGAAATTCAAGCTCTTATGAAAGCAGCCCTGTCTGATGCTTTTTTAAAAACTGCACAGTATAACTGTCACGCATACTACCTTATGACAGAAGCATTGTACAAAGTAGGATTAAGGGTGTATAATGGTGTAAATTGAGAAAAGAAAAAGAGCCAAATGCTCA
>JBJELA010000235.1:0-1980 GCA_051878915.1 Candidatus Weimeria sp. | reverse complement strand
TAAATATGAGAGGATGTACACAGGGGCGCTTTACGCTGCTGCCAAAGCAGCCGATCCTGACTGGGAAATAGGAAAAGCGATAAAACCAGGTGCTTTAGATGGAGTTACGAGAGAGTCGGCGGAAGCAGGTGGTTCACCTTCCAGCTCATCTATTGATACTACAGTTTGATACTAACAAAATTTAAATGGAGGTTTACTTATGAAGAAGGTCACAAAGAAATCACTTGTTTCGATTTTTGCATGCTTTTTAGCTTGCATAATGTTTGCCATGCCAGTATTTGCTGCTAGTAGCAGTTTCAGTAAAACCACTGTCAAGCTTAACGCTATTAACGGAAGCAGTTCAGTAAAGAGCACATTATCATCTGGAAGTGTTTTGGGATCCAAACGCTCAATTAACAGTGTCCAGCTGTTTTGTAATGTATCATCAAGTTCTGATCCTTATACCATATATGTGCAAAGTCCATCGGGGACGGTTGAATCTATCTCTGGGCCTTCGCGAAGCAGTACAGTATCTGTTGGAGGCTTTATTGGAGAAGATCCAAAAGGAACTTGGACAGTATGGATTGTAAATTCAGGAATATCCTATAAAGGCAATATCTACCCTGCATCAACAGCTACAATAACGTTAAAAGTATCTTATACATACTGATAGAAATTATTTAATCACCGGAACACCACCCCATCGTGGTGCTCCGGTTTTTTGATGCCACATTTCAGGAAGGAGGACAGCGATGGCTGACCGTATCAAAGGAATCACAGTTGAAATCGGTGGCGACACCACGAAGCTGTCCGATGCTTTAATGAATGTAAACAAATCCATCCGAGAGACGCAGGATCAGCTTCGGGATGTAAACAAGCTCTTAAAGCTTGATCCAGGTAACGCTGATCTCCTCGTCCAGAAGCAGAAGTATCTCTCTGAAGCGATCTCCGATACGAAGGAGAAGTTAAAGCAGGAACAAGACGCTCTAAAGCAGCTGCAGGAAGGCCCTCAGACCGAGGAGACTATCAAGCAGCAGGAAGCCCTGACCCGTGAGATCGAAAGCACGAAGCAGTCGCTTGAAAAGCTGAAGGCCGAATTCAAGGATGTCGGCTCCGTTGCCGGGGTTCAGCTCCAGCAGGCCGGGCAAAAAATGAAGGATGTCGGCGACAAGATCTCAGGAGTCGGCACTTCGCTTTCTACCCATGTCACAGCTCCGATCGCGGCTGTCGGCGCGGCTTCCCTCGCGGCCTTCAAGGAAGTGGATGAAGGCGCCGACATTGTCACCCAGAAAACAGGCGCAAGCGGCAAGGCATTAAAGGAAATGCAGGACGCCGCGAACGATATCGCGACATCCATCCCTACCGACTTTGCCACGGCGGGTTCCGCTATCGGCGAGGTGAACACAAGGTTCGGTCTTACAGGAGATAAGTTAAAAGAACTCTCCCAGCAGTTCGTGGAGTTTGCTTCCCTTAATGATACCGATGTATCAACTTCCATCGATAACGTCTCCTCCGTTTTAAACGCCTTCGGTATGGATGCTTCTCAGGCAGGCGGGATGCTCGATGTCCTTTTTATTACGGTTGAGCTTGAGGCGAAACGAGACAAACTCATGGAGGAGGCGCAGGTCATTGCTGATGCCGTCCAGCAGAGCATAACTGAAAACGCTCATGCCGCTCTCGATCAGGCCGCCTATCAGAAACATTATGATGACCTCGCCTCTCGCTACGATGATCTTACAAAGCAGATTGATGAGCTGAACGAGAAAATTCAGAAAACACAGTCGCAGAAGGCCAACTATGAGGATTTCCTTATAGCCTTCGAGAAAACGCACGACTCCTTGACGGAGTTCTCGCTCGATGCCTGGAGCGGGCTTGTCGATCACCTGACAGTCTACACAAAGGACGATATCCGGGTGACATTCCGCAACGGGCAGGAAATCAAAGCATAAAGAAAGCCTGGCTACCGGTGATGGTGGTCAGGCAGTTCGTTATGCAAGATAA
>JBJELA010000234.1:0-9459 GCA_051878915.1 Candidatus Weimeria sp. | reverse complement strand
CGATAAATTAGCATAATCGACCAGAACTTTTGTTACAATAAAATTCCGGGTTCAAAAGAACCCGGAAGACCTTCGTTAATCTTCTTCTTCGTCCCCGACCTTTTCAGTACCTTCGCCCGGTACATAGGAAGACATGAAGGAAGTGTACTCGCTGAAGGATTTCGGAAAAGTCAGTCCCAGGACTTCAGCATAGGAGCCATTGTAGAGCTTGTGGAACGAATCCTCTGACTGAGTAGTGACAGGTATGTCACCAGGATCCTGTCCGTTTACAAGAACCTGATATACCAGCTCGCCAGCCTTATATCCGCTGTCATACGGATCAGCCCAGAGTGTAATAAGGGAATACCTGCCAGCGGTATTGTCACTTCCAAAAGTAACCAGATCAGCGTTTTTGGCGGCTCTTGTAATTTTTTTCACAGTTGATTCCGAATAACCGGTCGAGATGTACAACGCGTTACACTGCTGTATGGCAGTCCTGATGATTTTTTCTGAGCTGGCATTTTTTAAAGACTGGCGGGCTCTTTTTTCCCAATTGAGAATAACCGAGTCGTTTGCGATCTGAAAAAGCGACTTCGCGAAGTCATCAGAAATCTGCGGAACTGTCGGATCTATATCATCACTCTGCTTTATCGCTTCCGCCTCGGTCTCATCCTTCATAAGAGTCTTATATGTAGAGGTAGGAAGGATGTATTCGCGGTATCCGATACCGGCCTGCGTCAGGTATTCCTCAAGAGTCCTGTTTTCCTTTACAGCATCGCGGTTCTCAGGTGAGTAGATGATTCCTACACGCTCAGGCGTTTTCACGGTTTCGATCAGCTCTGAGAGCTTGCTGCTCACATCAGGAGACGGGGTAACTCCGGTTACATTCACCCCGGTGGTCTTATTATCCTCGTCCTGATATTCTATGCCAAGAGTCGCGGCAATATCGTTTACACCTGTTGAGACGATCGGTGTTTTATCCTTATCATCTGTTGCCTGCTGAGTCAGTGTATATGAAGCCGAAAGAGATTTCCAGTCCTCAGTTACAATAAGCTGGGCACCCTTATCGATAAGTGACTGAACTGAGGCAGTATCTTCTATCGAAGAGCAGGTGGTTTCTACAAATTTATAGTGATTTTTTCCAAAAGTATCCTCTATGGCATCGTTGAAGCCCTCTCTGAAATCATCATTTTCTGAAGCAGAGGAATGGGATATACCAATGGTGTAGACGGTATCGTCCTCATCATTAAGCTGTTTGTAGGAGGTTTTTTTGCCGCATCCGGCTAAACAGGTTACCGCAACTGCAGCTGATAATAAAATTGAAACAAATTTCTTATTCATAATCTAAAACGCGTAGCTTTTTCCTAACTTTTTATTTTTGTCTGTTTTATGGAAAACCGCATATATTCTATCACAATAACAACTAAAATAGAAGAACATAAAATCCGCAAGAAGGCCCGAAACTTTAAAAAATCTTGAAACTTTTTTACAATTCTGCTGATAAAATGCGCTTTTTTTTCGTAAAATTTGTGCAAAAAATTGATAACATCCGGAAATAATGCTAAAGTAGAAAACGAGGGAAGCGAAAGGCAGGTTATTTTGAAAAAACAGATTTGCTCCATAATAATGGCTGCTGCACTTACAGTCACTTCGTTCAGCGGCCTTTTATTTTTTACTCAGAAAAACACAGTCACAGCCGAAGCCGTGGATACGGTCGGCAGTCCTTATGATCCCATAACTACGGATGAAACGGACACGGTAATCGCCATAGATGCTGGTCATGGCGGCTCAGACTCCGGTGCCACAGGAAATGGATACAAGGAAAAGGATCTGACTCTTAAGATCGCAAAGGCTTTGAAAACCAAGCTCGAAGAATATTCACATGTAAAGGTCTACCTTACGAGAACAAACGACACCTACGTCGGTCTTTCTGACAGGACTGCTTATGCGGCATCTGTCGGCGCTGACGCGTTTGTCTCGATCCACCTTAATTCAGCTTCCACCTCTGCGCCAAACGGCTGTGAGGTATATTATCCGAATAACCATTATGATACGAACGCTTATACAGTCGGGAAGCTTCTAGCGACAAATATCCAGAAGAATCTTAAGGCATTGGGACTCTTCGACAGACAGATCAAAACAAGGACTTCGACTGTCACCCATTATCCTGACGGAAGCCTTGCCGACTACTATGCTGTTATCAGGACTTCAAAGCTGCTTCATATCCCTGGTGTAATAGTAGAGGGTGCTTTTATCTCGAGTAAAAGCGATGTGACCACTTATCTGAATTCTGATTCCAAGATCAATAGTATGGCCGCTGCCGACGCTGAAGGCATAGCTTCTACTTTTAACCTGAACTTAAAGAGCGATGATGACACAGAATATCCTGACGCAGTCACTCTCACCTCGGCAAAAGCCACTGGAAACGCAAATGACGTAAGCATAACCTGGAATTCAGCCGCAAATGCTTCGGAGTATATAGTTTTCAGAAAAACCGGAAAAAACGGCACCTACAAGGAGATCGCGAGAACTACCGATACCTCATATACTGACAGCACCGGTTCATATGGCATGACATATTATTATACCGTTATAGGCCGAAACAGCAGCGGCAGATCCCAGAGCTATGACGAAAGCGGTATCGCCGTAAAGATCCCGTCGAAGACTACGACTATGGTATCCGCTGTCGACAATGGCCTTTCGCGCGTAAAGGTCACCTGGGTAAAGGACTCTCAGGCAACTGGTTACCGTATCTACAGGAGCACAAACGGCGGAAGCTACAAAAAGGTAACTACGATAAAGAAAAATGTCTCCAGCTACACTGACGAGAATGTTTCAAAGAACACTAAATACGACTATACTGTAAAGGCATATTACAAGGTCGGCAGTGTAAATGTCTGGGGTACCTGTGAAAAGGGCAAGGCAGGTGTGACAACTGATGGAGATACCGCGTCAACCCTCAGCGGAACCATGTCGGCTGATGGAAAGAGTATAGTATTCAGCTGGAACGCGTCTACAGATCCGGATGTCACCTACAGACTTTACAAGAAGGAGGCTGACGGCTCATACGCGAAGGTCGATGCAGGAACAAAAGAGCTTACATACACGGACAGCGCGCTTGAACCAGGTACGACATACAGCTACAGGCTGCGCTGCTATCGTAAGTCAGTACACTCACCTTATACAAAGACATTCTGGGGCAGCTATTCAAATGTACTGACATTTACAACTCCTGAAGAACAGGAGAATACTGATACAGATACCTCGGGTGATACGTCAGGCCAGCAGGATCAGACTCAGACGACTGAAAACACACTGGCTGCTCAGACCGGAGTCAGCTCATCAAGCAAAAAATCCGCTGCTGAGCAGGTAAAGAGTGCTGTTATCAAATGGCGCAGCGCATATACATCTGTTAAATCCGCGACTGATACCACGGACTATGACAGCGATGTCATGGACTATGTGACACCAGACTCAGATACCTCGCTTACACTTCACTGGTATCCGGTCGAGGGCGTTACAGGTTATCAGGTAATTGACGAGAACGGAAAGAGAGTTACTTCTGTGAGAGGCGATGACATAAATGAGGTCACCGTAACAGGATTAAAGAAGCAGACGACCTACACTTACAGAGTCCGGGCTTTCATAAAGTCCGGCAAGAACTATTTCGGACCTTCCAGCGTAGCTGCATCCGGTACCACCGCCTACACTATTAAAGGTACATCCTCGACTACACCGGAGCAGATGGCGCGTTACTACAATGCGCAGGTGGCAAAAAAGAAGACAGCCTATCCTTCAGATACCTACGCCCAGTATGGAGCGCCTACGATAGATGATTTTACCAGGATAGTTTACGAAGAGGCGAATAATGCGGGCATAAAAGCCGAGGTCCTTTTTGCCCAGATCTGCAATGAGACAGGATTCCTGTCCTTTGGAGGCAGCGTAGATCCTGATCAGTGTAATTTTGGCGGTATCGGTGCCCTCGATGGCGGCGCCTCCGGTATGGATTTTGTGTCGTACGCGAAATCATACTACAGCGCCCTTGGCTATGATACACCAGACGCAGCCGTTGCCGATGCTGTAAGAGTCGGTATCCGCGCCCAGGCAATCCACCTTTCACTCTACGCGACAACAGATGGAAATACACCGTCATATACCACAATCCCTGCAGTAAGCGGATGGCCGGCTGGTACAGTAGTAATTCCGGATCCGCGCGCTTCATCGAGCATCATAGGAATGGCGCCTTATGTGGAGTGGCTTGGAATAAAGGACAATCATTACACTACAGGTGAGGCCGGTGACAGGATCGTGTTAAAGCGCGGCTGGGCCAGCGCGAATAATTACGGTTACAATCTGGTAAACAACTATATCTCACCAATGCTTAAATCCTGATATATGGAGGAATGAATGTTTAAGAAAAAAATAGCAGCTCTTATCATTACTGCCGCGGTTGCCTTTACTGGTTTCGCGGCTTATGGCATAAGTAACGCAGGCTTCGGTTCAGTTACTTTTGCCAGCGCGGCTGAAGCTTCCGATGATGACGAGGTTCGCGGTGTCTGGCTTTCTATATATGACTTTTCAAATAAAAATATTGGTCTCTATACTGATAACGAAGATACTTTCAGAACCAACGCGAAGAAATTTCTCAAGAACCTCAGTAAATACCATCTGAACACCGTATATATGCAGGTCCGCTCAAACGATGACGCAGCCTGGAAAAGCACGCTCTTTCCGGCAATGACCTGGATCTCTCCTGCAGCAAAGGCTCTTGGTAGTGACAATACCTCACAGTCAGCGTCCGAAACACTGAGTTTTGATCCGCTTCAGATAATGACAGAGGAGGCTCATGCGCAGAATATCAAGCTGATTGCCTGGATGAACCCTTACAGGATATCGTCATCCACCTATCTGAATCCTGGAGCTGCAAGCTCACAGACACGGGTTGTAAAGGCTGTTAAGGAGGTCATGAAGTACGATGTGGACGGGGTTATTTTTGACGACTATTTTTACCATGCCAGCTCCGGATACAAAAATATCGTAAAGAACAAGATAACTCTTACCGCAACCGCTGCTACCCGCCTTTCGAGCGCTAAAAAATGCGCCTATGTGGACAAGCTCATCGCAAGAGTCTACAACAGGATAAAGACAGCGGATCCGGACGCCACCTTCGGTATCGCGCCTCAGGGCAACCTCACAAATGACCGTGTCTCCGGAGCGGATGTAGATACCTGGTTGTCAAAGGATGGCTACATCGACTATCTGATGCCTCAGCTATACTGGACTGATGACTGGGGCAAAAACGGAGGCACTGAGATGTTCTCAGACCGAATCGCCCAGTTTACGAGTTCAAGCCTGGATAAGCTAAACAAAACCAGATATGTCGCTCTGGCACTATACCGCTGTGGTAATGATTACAGTACGGATCATGGCTGGATTGAAAGTGACACAAATCTTTCCGACCAGTACGAGATCTTAAAGAGCTCCGGATGCAATGGATATTCACTGTTTTCCGCAGCCAGTCTCTACAGCTCCAAGACGACTCAGGAGCTGGCGTACTTAAACGAAGCAATAGAAAACGACTAAACAAAAAACCTCCCGGATAGGGAGGTTTTTCTGGTATATAGCATTTTTCGATTTACTGTGTTGTATTGCTGGTGTCGCTGCTGTCTGCTGACTGGAGCTGCTGTACCTTGGATGCGGAGTTTCTGCCGCGGTAGTAATTGGAATAATCCTTGGCTACCTTCTTGTAGTACTTGAGAGCGTTTTTGGTATCACCATTGTTCTCGTAAGCCTCGGCCAGCTCATACATAGCCTCGCCATTATCGTAGGTTTCATCGATGTCTACAACTGCCTTTAAAGCGTCTATGGCATCTGAGTATTTCCCGTTTCTGAATGCTGTAGTTCCTTCACTGTACTTCGTGACTAATGTCTGCTGGTCAATCTGGTCTGCAAGACTATTGTAAAGCGTCTTTCCATTTGTGCTTAACAGCTTTTTGTTGACCTTGTCCAGTGCTGTAGAAGCAGCATCCAGATCTCCATCCGATGTGGCCTCGAGCTGCGCTTTCAGGAGATTCTCATATGAACCCTTCAGGTCTGACTTTCCCTCGTATTTCTGAAGCTTTGTATTCAGCTCATCTACCTGTTTCTGAAGGTCAGCTACATCGCTCTTTGATGAAGCCGATGTGGAATTCGCCGTGATAAGAGCCTTTCTGGTCTCTTCGTTCTCTCTCTGCCTGATAGTAGGAGATACAATGAAAACGAACGCAAGCACACCTATCGCTATTCCTATCAGAATATTGAACAGTCCGCTCTTGGAATTATCAAGGGCCTCGATAAAGGTCTGTCTCGGCATCAGGACTACATCATGTCCATCGTTTATCGCCACAGTAGAGCGTCGCTCTGCTCTCTCTTTTCTCTTCTTTTTCTTTTCAGAGACCAGATGAGAACGGACCTCCTTCATATATCTGGTCGTGAGAGGGTTGCTCTCATCGACCTGCTTTGCAGCCTTAAGCTCAGCGTATGCCTTCTGGTACTCGCCGCTCTGGATATAGATCAGCGCCAGAAGCTGTCTGGCCTTTACCATTCCCGGGTTTTCCTTAATGACAGCCTTGAGCTCAAGGGCAGCCAGGTCAAAGGCCTTTGCCCTGGCGTATTTAAAGGCTGTATTGAACTTTTTGGTCGCGTTATCGATCTTGTCGTAGAAGCCGGCATCCTCACTGACACTGTTCAGATAGCGGTCAGCCAGCTCATCCTCGGAATCGAAGTTCTTTGCGATTACCCACTCGCGGAGCGCGAGGACTGGCTCGCCATACTTCATATAAACAAGGCCAAGAAGATCTCTGGCCTTTGTATTTTTTTTGTTGAAGCGGACCGAACGGTTAAGGCTTTCGATTGCACCTGAAAGGTCGTGAGCTTTAGCCTGTATCAGGCCGTCATTGTACTCCTTTTCGGAGGTAGCCATGATCATCCTGTAGGCTTTCTGGTCAGCGCCGCAGAATCTGCAGGTACGCTCATCCTCACCGATCGAATTGCCGCAGTAAAAGCACTTTTCCATCAGGTCACTTCCTCTGGTCCTTTGCTGCCGCAGCTACCGCCGCGCTCTGTCTGATGACTGTCGACTGGCTCTCGGTAATCTCCTTAAGGATGTCGATCATGTCAGTCAGATCCTTATCGCGGATAGCGTCTTCGGCTTCGCTTATCTCCATACTTGGTTTGAAATTCTTCAGTTCTTCGTCAAAATCTATCATGGAATATCCCTAACGGGTCGAGGAGGCACATGTAGCGCTCAAGACACGCTCTCGCTCCGTATGAGACGCAGCGGACGCATAAGCGGCTAAAATACAGCCGCTAAGCGCCGGCGTCTCATAAGGGTCTTTCGCCGTTACTGTGCCTCCTCTCCCCTTTACTACTTACATTTACAGGTCACTTAAACGCTTTTTGACATCTGTCATCATCTGCTCGTACTTCGCGAGTTTAGATTTTTCCTCATCGACTTTTGCCTTCGGAGCCTTTTCAAGGAACTTCTTATTCGAGAGCATTCCCTTTGAGCGCTTAAGCTCACCCTCGAGGCGCTTCTGCTCCTTTTCAAGTCTCTCACGCTCCTTGTCCATATCCACGAGCTCTGCCAGTGGTACGAAGCAGGTCGCGTCTGCTATGACAAAGGATACACTCTTCTCATCTATACCTTTGTTGTCTGCTGCGACCTTTACGGCGTTCGCGTTGCAGAGTGTCTGATAGAGTGAAGTATTCTCCTCAAAGAGCTTTCTGACGCTGTCCTTCTTTGACACTATGTAAAGAGTTGCCTTCTTTGAATTCGGAACATCCATATCCTTCCTTACGGCACGCATTCCCTTTACTATCTCCTTCGCGCGGGCGTAGATCTCCTCTGCGCTCTCATCGCAGGCCGACTTCTCGTATTTCGGCCAGCCCGAAGTCATGATCGTCTCCTCATCAGGATTTAATGAGCAGTAGATCTCCTCAGTGATGAAAGGCATGTACGGATGCAGAAGCTTCAAAGCGATAGAAAGGACATTTTTTAATGTAAAAAGCGCCGCATTGGCTGACGCAGGATCTGAATCCTTTGCGTACATTCTCGGCTTTACCATCTCGATGTACCAGTCACAGAACTCGTCCCAGATAAAGTCATATACCTTACCGACTGCTACACCGAGCTCGTATTTCTCCATGTTCTCAGTGACATCCTTCACAAGGGTGTTCACAAGAGAAATGATAGCCTTATCCTCAGTATGGAAGTCCTCATCAGCCGGATCATGGAGATCAAAACCATCCAGGTTCATCTGGATGAATCTCGAAGCATTCCAGACCTTGTTCGCGAAGTTCCTGGAGTTCTCGACTCTCTCCCAGTAGAATCTCATGTCGTTGCCAGGAGCGTTGCCTGTCATCAGGGTAAGTCTCAGGGCATCGGCGCCGTACTTGTCAATAACCTCTAGCGGATCGATACCGTTACCGAGAGATTTTGACATCTTGCGGCCCTTGTCATCACGCACCAGGCCGTGAATAAGTACATGGTGGAACGGCACCTTGCCTGTCTGCTCGATGGCTGAAAATACCATTCTGATAACCCAGAAGAAAATGATATCATATCCTGTAACAAGAACATCTGTCGGGTAAAAATACTCGTAGTCAGGAGTCTTCTCCGGCCAGCCCAGCGTAGAGAACGGCCAGAGAGCAGAAGAGAACCAGGTATCGAGGGTATCCGGATCCTGGGTAAAATGCTTTCCTCCGCACTTAGGGCAGACCTTTGGAGCTCCGCCCTTCTGAACTACCATCTCACCGCAGTCGTCGCAGTAATATGCCGGGATCCTGTGTCCCCACCAGAGCTGACGGCTGATGCACCAGTCTCTGATGTCTGTAAGCCAGTGCTCATAGGTCTTGATGTAGTTATCCGGAACGAACTTCACTTCGCCCTTCTCTCCGGCCTTTAAAGCTGCCTCGCCCATCTCCTTCATGCGTACGAACCACTGCGGCTTGACCATAGGTTCTACCGTCGTGTGGCATCTGTCATGTGTACCTACTGCATGAGTATGAGGTACAACCTTTACCAGGAGGCCGAGCTTGTCGAGATCGTCTACCATGGCCTTTCTGGCCTCGTAACGGTCCATTCCGGCGTACCTGCCGCACTTGTCGTTCATAGTTCCGTCATCGTTCAGAATGCAGATCTCCTCGAGATTATGGCGTTTTCCCACCTCGAAGTCGTTAGGATCATGCGCCGGAGTGATCTTCACGCAGCCTGTCCCGAACTCCTTATCCACATATGAATCCGCGATAACAGGGATCTCCCTGTCTGTGAGCGGCAGTAACAGAGTCTTGCCGACAATATCCTTATATCTCTCATCATCCGGGTTTACTGCGACTGCTGTATCACCTAACAGAGTCTCAGGACGGGTGGTGGCGATCTCTACGAATCTGCCCTTCTCTCCCTTTACCGGATAGTTGATATGCCAGAAAAATCCATCCTGG
>JBJELA010000233.1:0-1986 GCA_051878915.1 Candidatus Weimeria sp. | reverse complement strand
AATGAGTAATATTTTACACATTTACTGCGGTAATCTATTATTAGAAAGGAGATGATTTATTGAATAATCAACACTTGGATCCGGTAAGTCTTAAATTGAGAAAGATTCAAAATGCCTGGAGATCGGAATGCCTGGATCCGTTTTATACAGAGAAAAAGAACGAATTGTTATCAGAAGGCCTGACATTTTCCGGAATGTTTTACTGCGACATGATAAATTTTGAGGATAAGAAAAGGCCAAAATTAATGGTGATAGGACAGGAAACAAAAGGCTGGGGCAGCTATGAAGATGATCGGACAACAGGAGGCAGCGGTGCTGAATTTGCTTATCGGCAGTTATATGGTGGAGGTAAGTATAATTCACCTTTTTGGCACATGATGAGAAGATTTTCCGATGAAAAAATGAATATCTGTTATAACAACCTTAATAAGGTCCAGTATGATAACAAATCCGAGGGCAGGGAGGGAATCCCTCTAGCTGAAGGGGATATGGTAAGGCTTAGTAAGCCGTGGAATTATAATGGAGTAAATAAGTCTTTGCTGTTAAGAGAAATCGAGTGTATCAATCCGGATGTTATACTTTTAGTTATAGGGAATAAAGACTGTTATGTTAAAGCTATGAGCACAGCAATGGGTGCGGAACTTAAAGAGCTTGCGCCGTATTATCACAAGAAGAATGGAAGCGGAACATTCTACACGGATATAACAGAAGCAGTTAATATCGGAAAGCCTGTATTCTGGTCTTATCATCCGAATTATCTTCAGCAAATAAAAGTGATTGAGGAACTTACCTCAATTGTGATCAGAGCAATATAGCCGGAAAGCATTTTATTATGAATAATGCGTTTTGACACATACGGTCGGAAGGAACAAAAATGATCAGATCAAATGATAAACAGCTTCTCAACATGATGATCCTTGAGATCCTCCGGGAATATACAGATAAGGATCATCGCCTTCAGCAAAATGAGATCCTTGATCTTCTGGAGGACATTCACTTCGTATGGTAATAATCACAGGAAGTAATAAAAATGCAACTTAGAAAATATCAATCTGCTGACTGCGAGGAACTTGCAGACCTTTTTTATCAAACCGTTCACTGCGTGAATGCTCGTGATTATACGAAAACGCAGTTGAATGCATGGGCATCCGGTCAGATCGATCTGAGAAAATGGGATAAGTCTTTCCTGGAACACTATACAATTGTCGCCGTTCAAGATGATGAGATTCTTGGTTTTGGAGATATGGCTGATTCTGGTTATCTGGACAGATTATTTGTCCGTAAAGATCATCAAGGAGAAGGTATCGCTACAGCAATTTGTGATGAACTGGAGGGGTCAGTGTCAGGGAAGCGGATCACTACCTGTGCTTCTATAACAGCAGAACCATTTTTTCTGAAGCGAGGCTACCATGTTGTCAGGAGGCAGGAAGTGGAGCGCAATGGAGTTTCACTGACAAATTATCTTATGGAGAAACTTGTTATTGCAATTTGAGATAAAAATTGAATCTACCTTTTTTGGAAGAAAATAATCGGCTGATATGTTAGACTGTATTTTGTAAGGTGAATGAAAAACGATCCTGATCGGTATGATATGAGAAAGGATGATCTCAGATAATGGATAATGATGAGATGTGGGAAGCGGTCAGAGACTGTGATGCTTCCTGCGACGGGAAGTTTTTCTATGGGGTGAAGTCGACAGGTATTTACTGCCGTCCTTCCTGTAAATCAAAACTCCCTAAGAGGGAAAATGTAGTCTTCTTCAGAACAAGGGAAGAGGCAGAAAAGGCAGGATTCCGCCCATGCAAACGCTGTCGTCCGGATCTGCTGCAGTATGATCCGGCTCTGGAGCTTTCGGAGAGGACAAAAGAGCTGATGGATCAGCATTTCAGTGACCGGTTAAAGCTTGGCAGAGATATGAAGGAGATGGGCGTGAGCAGAAAGTATCTGACGCAGGTCTTTAAGCAGAAATATGACATCACGCCATCG
>JBJELA010000232.1:0-1992 GCA_051878915.1 Candidatus Weimeria sp. | reverse complement strand
AACTTCCGGAGGGCATTTCTTCCATAAGAGAAAAAGCGGTTAAGGACAGGATCCCGATAATAAGGGATGATACGCAGAGGTTTATTGTTTTCCTGATGAGAGCATTTGCTCCGGAGCGTATCCTTGAGATAGGCACGGCAGTCGGGTTTTCGGCGCTTCTTATGGCTCATTATGACGGCTCGCTGGAAAAGCTCGTTACTATAGAAGACTATGAGCCAAGGATAAAAGAGGCGGAAGCAAACTTCAGCCATTCTGACGCGCCGATCACCCTTCTTACAGGCGATGCTTCAGAGGTTCTTAAGAAGATTGAGGGCGAATTCGATTTTGTTTTTATCGATGCAGCCAAGGGACAGTATCCTGATTATCTGAGGCTTGTAAGACCGCTTCTTTCTTCTCACGCTATGATAGTCGCCGACAATATCCTCCAGGACGGAAGGATATTAGAGCCTAAGGAAGCCTTAGAGCGGAGAGACAGAACAATCCACAAGCGGATAAGGCAGTATTTATCTGAGATTATGACTGACAGCTCTCTTGTCTCCACAGTTCTTCCGATAGGAGATGGTCTTGCTGTTTCTATGTACGATAGGAGCTTAAAATGAAATTACCGGAATTACTTGCGCCGGCGGCAAATCTGTCAGTGTTAAAGACTGCGATCAGATATGGCGCTGACGCCGTCTATTTAGGCGGAGAGAGCTTCGGACTCCGCGCCGGAGCTGATAATTTTTCAAATGAGGAGATTGCTGAAGGCATCCGTTTTGCCCACGAGAGAGGGAAAAAGGTCTATGTCACCGTAAATATCTTCGCACACGACAGGGATTTAGAGGGCGTGGAAAAATACTTACACGAGTTGAATGACTTAGCTCCGGACGCTCTGCTTATCGCCGATCCGGGTATTTTTTCAATGGCGAAAAGAATACTCACGAACGGTAAGACAGACATCCATGTATCCACTCAGGCTAATAATACGAACTATGAGATCTTTAAGTTCTGGCATGACCTGGGCGCGTCGAGAGTCGTTGGCGCGCGTGAGCTTTCCCTTGCTGAGATAAAGGATATAAAGGCTCACATCCCATCTGATATGGAGATGGAGATCTTTGTACATGGAGCCATGTGTATTTCTTATTCCGGCAGATGCCTGCTTTCGAATTATTTTACCGGCCGTGACGCGAACCAGGGCCAGTGCACTCATCCGTGCCGCTGGCAGTACGCGATTATGGAGCAGACGAGGCCGGGAGAGTATCTCCCGATAGAGGAAAATGAACGGGGTACGTTTATTTTTAACTCAAAGGACCTGAATATGGTAGGACATCTCGATGATCTCGTCGATGCCGGCGTCGATTCACTGAAGATCGAGGGCAGAATGAAGACCGACCTCTATGTCGGAACCGTCGTAAGAGCCTATAGAATGGAACTTGACGACCTGGCACAGTCAGTTGAAAAATATAAAGAGAACATCCCTTACTATGAGGCTGAGATAAGAGAGTGCACCTACAGGCAGTTTACCACCGGATTTTTCTATGGCAGGCCGTCTGACGAAGCTCAGATCTATGATGAGAACACCTATGAGAAGGGCGCGACCTACATCGGTGAGATTGAGGAAATTTCCGATGGCTTTGCAAAGATTTCACAGAAAAATAAATTTTCTGTCGGTGAAACTATTGAAATTATGAAGCCAGATGGAGATAATATACCTGTAAGGATTGATAAACTTTTTAACGCGGACAAAGAGCCGACAGAAAGCGCTCCACATCCAAAGGAGACCATTTATTTCAAGGTCCCGGCGGAGGCTTGTCCAGGTGATCTTTTGCGACGCAGGGAGAATTAATTATGAGTAAGTACGTGGCATATGTGGGTACATACACCCATGAGAACAGTATCGGAATCCATGTATATGATGTGGATGAGAAAACAGGTATTTTTACTGAGAGAGGCGTTGCCCCGATAAACAACGCGTCAGATCTCGACGTTTCAGCGGATGGCAGATTTCTCTAT
>JBJELA010000231.1:0-9506 GCA_051878915.1 Candidatus Weimeria sp. | reverse complement strand
ATCCCGTCATAGCAATGTCATATTCCCATTCAAGTGTAAGTTTCACACGGCTCATTGTGGATTTTGCCGTTGCCTGTGCATTATACTTAAATTGCCATCTTTGTCTCGCATGGTATTCATCCGAAACACTTATATTGTAGCGCCCACTTGTAGCGCTTGAATATGTTGACGTATACCACACACCTGAATCTGTAGCTGGGCAAATCATATGGTGGACATTGCCCTGATTAGGCGATTGACTTCCATCTGTTCTTACCAATGTTACTATTGCATTTTGCGGAATTCTGCTATCATTCGATAGGTTCAAAGTTAAGATTGAAGAATCTCTGCCTGATAAACTTACTGGTCTATTTCCATTATTTATCGCAGTACCACTAAAAGAAAATTCGCCATGACCAGTCCTTAACCTATCATTCATCGAAATAGTGAAATACATATTCCCTTTGAAGCTTTCTCCACGGCTCACATGTATATAGAACGTCTGAGTCGACGATGTAAGATTATCACACTTAGCCGCAATAAATGGAACAACTGATCCATCATTGTATACCTCGTCTAAACTATTGTCTCTATCTATAGTGATATTATTAGAATTCAGTATCTCTATAGCCATTCCTACGTACTGATTATTATACGAGCACCTCGCATATATCTTATTGTTTCTTGGCAATATAAACTTCACCCAAAAATCCTTTTCTTCGGCTGGGAGTTTAGCAGTTATAGAATTATACTTACTATACGATCCCCAATTATATGCTGTAGATATTGCATCATGTCCCCCTTGAATCGTTACTGCTGAAGCTTTAGCCTGCATTACTGGCATTATACACAGAATACATGTTAATACTAGCACCATTGAAGTGATTCTTTTTGTTGTCCTCATTGTTAAATGCCTCCCTTATTCTGTTACCTTCGCAGCTACCTTTACAGTAATGCCATATGGAACTATTGCTCCTATCGACTGTGCATAAGCTGCGTAGTTGTTAATGACTGTCACAGCTGGATTTCCCGACATTTTATTCTTCCATGCCTGAGCGTCAAAATCATACGTATCTGTAAGAGTAACTGTCAGCGTCCAGGTGTTTCCAGACTTTTTTCCATAGATAGAATAATCCATGTTATGATATGCCAGATACAGATCTGTATCATCTGTAAATGCTACACTTCCCGACATTCTCTTACTCGTAAGTCCTTTACCTTTAACAGATTTTTTGAATTTCGATAAAAGGCTCTTGAACTCACTGGCGTTCTTTATCTGAGACGCTTCACTTGATGATGATGAAAAGCTATAGTCAGAAGGATTGTCCTGTAATGAATGATCCAGAAGCTTCGCTGCTGTCTTATAGCCTACAGCACTTCCAGCTGCCGCAAAAGTTTTAAACTCTGCTCTGACGATAGCCTTTGTAATAGCAGCTCGCTGTACCGGGGTATCATCAATAACTCCGTTGTCTACAGCATAGTCAGTAAACTCTTCAAGAGTCTTTTCGTTCCAAGCATTAGTCATATCTGATGAATGAGTTGTTGTATATGTCTCATATAATTCCAATGCTTTCTCATCAGTCATACCAATTTCAGGAATATAGGATACGTCTGTTATCTCCTGACTGGTAACCATGGTCTGATTGCTTTCTGCTGCCATAGCAGGAACAGACATTCCTGAAATAATTGTGGTTGCAGCCATCGAGACTGCCAAAATCTTTTTTAGCATATTATTCTCCTTTTGCTTTTTCAGAACTTGTAAAGAAACTCCGATAGTTCCGTCAATCCAAACACAATGTAAATAACAACTGCCAGACTACTTAATAAGCATCCGCCTACCAGGAGTCCTTTATAGACACGACCACGTATCATTCTATTTGACAGATACGATATTAGTAGTGAGCCTCCCGTGAAAGACATAAGATTCCAGATAATGATTGTATTTATCTTCATATTTAAATCCTCATGAATTAATTAGCTACAGGTCCTAACCCCATGCATACAGTCACCAGCATCATCAGGTACATGCCAACCGGATATATTAGCGAAATGATTCCAAGTGCCAGAAGTCCCGCAAATTTCTTTTGCCGCATTTTCCTGCAAATGCTCCATGATAAAAAGACAACTCCCAGCGCCAGCAGAATTACAGGCAGATATACCATCATAAATCCAGTAACCGATGTACTGTCTATAAGAAAGATCACTGCAGCAAGAGCAACGATCGAAATAGTGGTTATAGCTATCGTCTTTCGCTCAGCACGACGCTGATATTCAGATATGTTGATAATGTCCGTTATGGACTCATTCGCATTATCAGCTGTGACCTCATCATTGCCAATACGCTCTCCACGCATTATTTCCATAATGCTCACCCCAAGCACGTCAGCAAGTGGTTCTATCTGATTTATATCAGGAAATCCAAGTCCACGTTCCCACTTTGATATTGCCTTATCTGTTACATTTAATTTGTCTGCCAGATCTTTTTGCGTCCAGTTCTTTTCGTGACGTAGTGATGCTATAAATCTGCCAAACTTCTGATTATCCATTATGCCTTTCCTCTCTAACGCAGTTGTTTTTCGATGCATCCTTTATATTTCACCAGCAATCCTGTTGACGCATAGCAGGAATATGGTGATACCACATCAGCACCTAAAAAAATCATACCGTATACAGCCTGGATTGTCACTCTACGAATAGTAGAATCCTTGTGTTAGATGCGTTCTACTTTACGTAGAGTCATTTACGCAGTTTTATAATAAGCTGCGCTTATTTTATAAAGTCTTATCCTTTTCATAATACAGATACACATCTGATAGTTCCGGGTCCACGCTTATCCACTTATCGGACATATCTGTCTCGTCAGTTATGATACGTACTTTTACCCGGCTTCCGACATAGTGCATATTTGAGATGAGTGTCCCTGATGCATGGAGTCTTTCGATTTCAGCCTTATCGACTGTACTGTTGAGGTCGGGCGAAAATAACCATTACAAGTCGGCTATAAATCGCCAATCCCAGTCAGAATAAAAAAGCCAATGCGCCAGCTTTTTCCTTTCCTTAGATGTTAGATTTTGGTAATGCTGATGCTGCTCCGGCAGATAGCGATACCGTGTTACAATTTTTGCCCCGATAGCTTTCGCCCTTGATCATGAAGACGGTCGCCGTATCAAATATACGGTCAAGTGAGCACAGAAGCGATGAGTCCTCACTGAAGAATTCTCCCCATTTGTCAGGACACATATTGCTTGTGAGTATGATCGTGTTAGGGCCTTCTTTATTATACCTGCGGTCTATGACATCAAAGAACATTCTTGTGTTGGTCTTATCGAAGACACAGCGGCCTACTTCATCGATGATCAGGCATGATGGCTTGACAAGTCCGTTTATCGTGGATTCTTCACGACCATATCTCCTCGCGTCAGTAAACTTCTGATTCATTTCGGTAGCCTTAAGAAAGTATGTCTTGAATCCATTCTCACAGCAGGCTCTTCCAAATGCCATTGCCAGATGTGTCTTGCCTACACCCTGCGGACCTATGAAAGCAAGATTCCTGTGGGCATGGAGTGCCGCGAGTGATGACAGTTTCCGAAGCTCGTCCGCCTGTTTACCGTGCAGCTGGCTGTAGTCAAAGTTTTCGAAAGTCTTTGGCTCCTTTAGCGGAAGACGGCTAAGCCTGAGAAGTGTGGATACTGTCTTTTTCTCCTTCTGTGACTTCATGTAATCAAAAATATCCGCCACATTTTTAAGATGATCATCTGTCCATCCTTCATTCATGGCAAGTGCTGCCACATCCTGAGCATGAAGCTCAAGTTTCAGGTATTCAGCATCTTTTCCGATCTGTTCGAAGTATGATTCATTCATCTGATCCCACCTCCTCAAAATTGAAGCGTGAGAAGCCTGACTCATATTCTGGCGGATCAAGCTGCTGTATGTGCGTATGCACCGGAGCTGTAGGTGTTTCCTCTGGCTGCCGGTCTGAAAACTGATCCTTACAGAAGCTGTCTTTCCCGCTCCATGTAACATCATGCTCGACGAGAACCTTTGTCATCTCTGAATCATATATCTTCAGGATATATCCATCGCGCATTACACGGCAGGTCTTTCCTGTATACCAGTATGGCACTCCGAAACGTCGTCCCTCATAGCTGACAAATCCGTCAAACGAAATACGGCGTTCAGGACACAGATAGTAATAAAGTTCAGATGTCTTCTCAAGAGGCCTTGCTGACTTCATGCACGCCTCCCCATGCTTGACATCGGGAACGCAGTCCACAGATCTATGATATACTTCATTCTGCCTCCTGCACCAGTTGACCGCCTCGTAGTTCAGGTCTGTAAGTTCGTTAAAGACACGCCCCTGGAGGAAGTTCTCTTTTACAAATCTCACAAGTCTCTCTATCGCACCCTTGGTAAATGGATGCCTTGGCCTGCACAGCTTCGTATCAAAGCAGAGATTGTTCATAAATATCTCATAGTCCGGCTGCCATACAGGCTTTCCTGCAGTATCACGATGGAGCACAACGCTCTTCATGTTATCTGTCAGTATGTACTCAGGAATGCCCATGTACAGAAAAGCATGTATCATACCAATAAACAGGTTTTCCTGCCTGGCATTGGGAAAGAACTCCACATACCGTTTTCCGCAGCAGTGACAGATCATGGCAAAGCATGCGATCCTGTATGAGCTGCCCTGGCTGTCATCAACAGTCACGAATCCCCAGTCCATCTGATAGCATTCGCCGGGCTCAGTGGTATAACGCCTTCCTCTGTTGCCCTGTGGAGACACAACCTGCCTGCGTGGAGGTACAAGATCCTTATGATCGCTTATGTAGTTTTTGATTATGGTCTTTCCGCCCTGGTATCCATTCTCGCACAGGCGGTCATAGATAACGCTGGAGTTGGTCACATCCTTTCTGAGAAGTGCGTCTATGATATCGGTATAGCCGGTAAGTTTTGTTTTTGCAGCCTTTCTTCCGCTTCGTCCATCAGGCTTTATAACAAACCCGTTCTTTTTTAGCCTGCGGAGCCTGGCCCGGCTTATGCCAGTAAGACGCTGCATTTCTGCAAGGTTTACTGAATTGAGGTCGAAGTCGGAACCTTCCTTCTTCTTTATTTCCTCGAGTGCATGTGTTATTATCTCATTAAAGCCATTGAGATTCATATCATCTTTCATGTCTTTACTAAGCTGATGCATTGGTCATACATCAGTGTAGTACAACGAAAGAAAATCTCAATGGTCTTTTTAAACTGACTGTCTTTGGCTGATTGTCTCCGACCTGTATTGGCGATTTATCTCCGACTTCGGTTGGCTAAATTAGCCCGACGCTAACAGCCTGTTATATTTAAGTCTATGACTGGCCTTAAGTCGTCGCTATGATATGTATATATTTCCTTCCAGTTCCGATCTGTGTCAGAATTGCCTTTTAGCGATAGAAAAACACTTTCCCTGAAAACCTCTGGAACCCCATCTGCATTTACAGACATCCTGGCCTTTTTCAGACTATCGAGATTACCAGCTATTGACACAACTGCTATAGCAAATACAAATGTCTTTAGTATATATAAAAATACCATCGTTTCTCTACCTACCATAACATTTGCAAATACCGAGCGAACATCAGATTTAAGATATATCAGATTCATTAAAGCTGAAATTATCACACCTGTCTCATAAATGATAAACGCCAGATGTGGTTTATAATCACCTGATATAAAGCGTGACATAATCCATGTAGCCAAGATATATGCCACCTCATAGATAATTACATCTGAGAATACCGAAGTAATGACAATCTGTGTTACATCTTCTCCATTTATCTCACGGATCAGTACTTCCTTTTTGTTATGAAGCACATATCCTATAGCCAGCAACACCATAAATGCTGATACCATAGACCAGACCAGTATGATCATATCATTCTCATCTGCCTGTAGTATATCAGGCTGCTTTACATCGAACTGCTGATCAAGATTATCATAAAAAAGTGATGCCTCTTTCATGTCACCGCATATAAGCACACCAGAGCATCTTTTTAATTTATCATATCTGAATTCTGAAATAGGATGAATGTGAATCTTTACAGAACCATTGATCAATGAATTATACTCTCCGTTAATGATTCCTATACTTTTAGCGAGCTGATCTTTCACTTTTTCCGAAGAGACATAGACATCAAAAGAATGCATCAGGACTGTTTTATCAGTATAATCAGCGAAAAAATATCCCTCCCCCGTCATTGCCGATGACTGGTCCAGATTTCTAAGATAATCAGAAAAACCAGTCTCGGTAATGTCACTTTCTATAGTCGGGTATACTGAAGCATGAACATCCCTTAAAGTAACATGAAATAATTCACACCGAAATTCCAGTCCCAGAAGTAATAATAGAAATAGTGGTATTGTCCTTATTACTTTTTCCATGGCATTTCGATATTCCATACTATTTCTGCTTTCCTAAAAAGTCTTTCAATTTCGTCCTGCTTTTCATCAACATATATCTGATCATCCTTGTGTACCGCAGTTCCACTATCCAATAACTCTATCTGGCGCATCTGATCATCACATTGTAATGTTACTCCAACCAATTCTACCGTTCCTGTCCAATGCTTAAGCCACACTATAAGTCCATCTGCTGTAGACACTCTCATTTTATCCCGACTCCCCGTATCCTTCTCTGAATATAACGGAGCCGCAACAGATATATTTCCATCATTCCATATCATATATGCCGGAAGTTTTACAGCATAACAGTAATTTTCTGCATCTCTAACAGTATTATCACTGTATCCTGGATTCTTTTTCATAGAAATTTTTAGTCTTAGATAGGGATAAAATGATCCTGCAAACCAAACGATATTTATAACCACCATTATACAAATGATGATAATCAGATACTTTCTACGTCGCATATAATCTTACTTTGAATAGATTGCGCCATATTCAACATAATTTCCCGCATGTGTAACCTCTATCTTAGACCACACGGTTCTTAATGCTGCATTAGCTTTGAATTTTCCGTTAATATTTTCAACATATGCCTGTGAAAACTTTTTATTGCAATGTGAATAATCTTCGTTGATTGCAAAGGTATTATATCCATATACAAGTTTTGAGTGAGAATCAATATATGCCGTCTCCTCCCAGGCTCTATTGAAAGTATGTCCATTACTATTTGCTGTTATCTCATCTGCTGATGCATTAACCACTGTTACGCTACCCAAAAGAGAAATCCCAAGCATCATAACACCGACTACTTTTGCTATATTCTTTCTTATCATATACATATCCTTTCCTATTCTTAACTAGTGTTTCAGAAGCTACTGACGCATAGAAGTTTCTTCCATAAACTGTTACATTACCATATTCTCGGCCAATCAAACATATTATATTTCCACCTTTCATTTATATTGTCGATGCACATTGACTATACTCACTATAGCAAAAAAAAGTAAAAAAAATCATTTTGGGAGTATGATGCAGGTAAATTGGAGTGAATGGTAGTATTCATTCCAATTACATCTCTGATAAAGTTGCTTGTATGCGCTGCAAGTCTTCTACCTGAAACAAATTTGTGGCTAACCGAAGCTTATACAGGTCATCGATATTAAACAACAGATATCCGCCATCTGAAAGAGCAATCTTTACACACTTGTATGGGTCGGATATATTGCCATACTCCATTGTGTCATTGTCGAAGTTGCATCGGAACTTCAGACCATTGTAACTTATGACATTATCTACGTCAGCAAATCTCATATATCTATTCTTTGTCGTCAGATGTCTCGGATCATATGATTGGATTCTACCTGTATCCATATCGTGATTAATCCGATCCACAAAATCGTCACCATATTTTTGTAGGTCAGGCGAAGATAGCCTTTGTTTCTGCATATTTTCGATGTCCTCAGAAGTCCATGCATATGCCACGAAACTATTGTCATTAAAATATGCAGCATTAGGATCTCTGATTTTATTCCGATTAAAACTCGACATCAACTGTCCGTCATCCGATTTATTTATCTGTACATGTCCATGATCTGTCCAGTCATAAAATTCTTTGAAACTATCACGATCCAGCTTACCACCCAGAAAATCCTGCCAGAAATACTCCTTTGAAGAAAAAATCAACTCATCACTCTCCGGAAATTTTTTAATAAAATCAAGTGCATCATCCGCCTGTTCCTTATCCTTAAACGGTATCTGCCAGACGAGTGTGTTTCTTGAGTAATTTGGTCTGCTCCTCATGCAGAATATTCCCTCTTCTGTAAAATAAGTCGAGTAATTCTGCCGTGATGAAGAATTAAATAAAGTCTTATATGTATATTCCTCATTTTTGACTATGTCATCAACATTCTTTCCAAAAACAGTTCTATCGTTTCCCCTATATGAAGAAAATGCATTCATAAGAGTGCTCTCTCCAGAACCTGCTTCAGTCTTTTTATGCCGTTGTGTACCGTAGGTTAAATAGCCGGCATTTGCATCCGTCTGGTGTATTATCATTATGATATCTCCTAATTATTAGTTAAATATCTTACAGTTTGCGGTGTAATCCTATACTCATATATTATGAGATACTGTGGATGCCAAATAAAATTCAAACTATATTCAACCGAGCCCCAAATGCTCCAGTCCTGTCGAACTAAAGTGCCTTCGTCAATCTGTATATAATCCAGATTACCATACGCCTTATACGTTTTTCCATTTCCAGGCTTGACATATTTATAAAATCCGGCCCAATTAGATGTGTTTTCTCCTGTTTTTAAGTAAAACTGTTTAACCGTAGCATTATTTGGAATATTAACTTCATTAGTTAGGTTTATATGTTTCACAGCAGATTTCACCGCACTGCTACCTCTAGGAACATTTCCAAACGTAAAATCATATTTAGGGTCAACCCAATTTGTGCTTCCCTTTTCCTTTGATTTTCCGAAATATAATGAGTATGCATTAGCACTATATCCAGAATTTGAATCAACTGCAACATAATATGTCCCTGGTTCATCTATAACTAAATAGAACTCCTCTGAATCGTTTCCTTCCTTAAAATCGGTGTACCAGCCGGATTGATCCGCATTAAATAAATATAAGTCATAATTGCATCCATTTGGTATATTGTAAAGAAGTATTGAAACTTCTTCATTCTTAGAATTTACAGTAAGTCTATAATAGTCCACATCCGTCTGATTATGTATAGTAGCTCTAATAACTCTATTTTGTACACCTGTTGTAGCGGTCTGAATACTATCGTTTGTCTCAAATTCATCACGCGCAATTTCATTACCACTACAAACACTCTGTAGTTTACTATTTTTTTCAGCCTTTTTTATTAACGGATTCTTTCCGCCGATTGTAAAATGAAGTTGGACATCTGAATAAAATAAAGATCCATGGCAGGATCTTTGGTAGAATGTAAGTCACCACAACAAACTTTCTACAGGAGAATCGCCACCATGGACCACTCTCATTCTACCACAGCTTCCCATATAAAAGGCAAACATCTTTCGTATGAGGAACGAGTTATTATTCAG
>JBJELA010000230.1:0-2002 GCA_051878915.1 Candidatus Weimeria sp. | reverse complement strand
GACTCGCGTTTGAAGTGGTTCGTGAGCCTGGAATACCTGATGTGTGGGAGGGCGATGACGACAGACTGAAGCAGATACTTATCAACCTTATCGCGAACGGCATCAAATATACAGAAAATGGCGGTGTAAAGGTAAAAGCCTCAGAGGGTGATAAGGGAGAGCTGATCTTCAGTGTCTCGGATACCGGAATAGGCATAAAAAAAGAAGACCTGCCGTACATTTTTACAAAGTACCGCAGGTTTGACAGCAAAAGAAATATTCATATACAGGGAACAGGCCTTGGACTTGCCATAGTATCGTCACTTGTTAAAAAAATGAACGGTACGGTAAGTGCCGACTCGGTCTACGGCAGCGGTACGAAATTCACTGTGACGCTGCCTCTCTCCCAGGGAAAAAAGATTCTTATCAGGAGAGGCTCTTTCCTCGATACAACAGAGGGACTTTCATACTTTGGCGAGAATATCACAGATTACAGAACGGCACTGAACATATTCTTAGACCATGCTCCGCAGATAGAGCAGGAGCTTAAGGGCCTCCGCGGCCAGCCGTCATCCGATCTGTACAATATCTGTCATCCGCTGGGGTATTTTGCCCTGAATATCGGCGCGATGGAGCTTGCCGACCGCGTTTTTAAGAGCCAGCGCGCTGACAATCCATCGCAGACCATGGATGAGGTCATCCCTGTATTCAACGAAACAGTCTACCAGATACGTGAGTACGTAGCCGGCAGCAAGTATGTATAAATCAGCCGCAGATAGAGATTATCGCCTCAGCGAAAACCTCGACTGCAGTCTTCAGATTCTCTATATCGATGAATTCATCGGCGCCATGCATATGGGTGTCAATTCCAGGAAGGACGGCACCGAATGCGACGCCGTTTTTTATGTCGTGGACATAGGTTCCGCCGCCGATACCGATGGCCTTACCCTCGAGACCTGTCACGTCCTCGTAGGCGTCAAGGAGCTTCTTTACGAACTCTGAATCCGACGGCACGTAGTGAGGCGGCACGATTCCAGGGCTTGAAAAAATAAACCCGGCCTCAGTGCACTTCTTCTCAGCGACCTTAAGACAGTTGTCGTCATCTGCGTTCAGAGGGCTTCTCGAATCGAATGAGAACTCCATGCCATCCTTGTCTACAGAGAAAAGGTCGAGAGTAGCTGAGAGGGAAAGGCCCTCTTTATCAGTCATATCGATTCCAAGTCCTGAACCGTCATAGATGCCATATGGGAAGAGCTCAAGCACTTTCTTAAGGAGAGTGTTTCTCTTATTATCCGCCACAGGAAGGAACTTAAGGAGCGAGATACCTGCGAGACCGGCATTCACACCGGTTTCAGGAGTAGACGCGTGGGCGCTCTCTCCAATGATGAGCACATGGGTATCATCAGAGATCTCGTAACCGATCGGGATTACCTTTTTTATCTTTTCGCAGGCAGACCTGAGCATCTCTTTATCCGTACCGGAGAACTCCATTCTGCAGCGGTTCGGTACAGCGTTAAGCGCTACACCGGCCTCAAGCGATACAAGCTCGGTGCCTTCTCCGGAAACAGGAGCACAAGCCCTGAATGTGCCGCGGAACTGTCCCTTTTCGATGTTTATCAGAGGGAACTCCGCGTCAGGTGAGAACGTATAGTCAGCCTCCGGCTCTTTGGCGTAGTATTTTGTGATGTCGATCGAGCCTGTCTCCTCATCGCTTCCAAGGATAAGACGGACATTTTTCTTAAGAGGTATGCCTGACTCCTTTATAGCGCGCATGGCGTAGAGAGCGCAGAGAACAGGTCCCTTGTCGTCGCTTACTCCTCTGCCGTAGAGCCTTCCGTCCTTTTCGATAACTGTGAAAGGCTCAGTTACAGTCCAGCCTTCGCCTGCCGGTACGACATCAGTATGTCCGAGCATATCGAGGTGCTTTGGAAGAGTGGTATCAAAGTCGGCTGCCACACAGTAGTTATCGTAATTCGTGGTCTTAAAGCCGTATTTTTCACAGATCTGACCTGCCTTTAACAGA
>JBJELA010000229.1:0-2009 GCA_051878915.1 Candidatus Weimeria sp. | reverse complement strand
TTATGGAATCTAACCTTTTGAACTTAACTTAATGACATTGGCCGTGAATAGTAACGAAAAAGCGCTGCCCGTTCTTACGGACAGCGTTTTTTAATCAGATCATTATTATCTGCGCCTGGTTTACTGCGCTTTTTTGATCACCAGCGCATTTGGCAGGAACCGGCCGAGGCTGCTTACACTCGAAGGTTTAGTGATCTGCTCGCCTCTGTAGATCATTATAGCGGAGCTTCCGCCGTCAAGGTTCATGGCCTGGTAAGCATCGTAGCGGGCGAGGACCTGCTCACAGTCTGAAACGGTGCAGCCGAGAGAATATCCGACCTGGCGGCCGTCAACGATAAGCATCATGAAGTCACCGGCGCTGTTCTGTCCGATGGCGGTCCTTGGCTGAATACCCATACCATAGGTGCCATCGACCACGTTCTGGCCATTCACGATCAGAGCAGGATAGAATTCAAGTCCCCACTTATAATCAGAAGGGCTGATCTGATAGTAGTTTCCCACGTACAGCTTGTTGTCATATTTGAGACCGACAAATTTCCAGAAGCTGTTTTCCGGATCACCAGTCTCAAAACCATTCATAACGCAGGCGCCTCTGATGAGACCGCCGCTGCCGTGGCCTCCGGCATCGCGGAACGCGCTGGCGTTTATAACTACCTCAGCGTCGTATCTCTTGGCGTAGACACCGGCAGTCTCGCCGTGCGAGCCGATGTACTGGGAAGTCTGGATCGTTACCTGGTCTATATTCTTGACGATGGCAAGCTTTCCTACATAGCCGTCACCCTTTACGCCGATTATTATCGTGTTATTTGGAACGTCTACGGCGAGGATCTCATCGCCCTTGCTGGTAGTGATGGAGTATCTGTAATCGATGTTGTTTATATCGATGTTATCATATCCGTTATTCAGATAGTAGCTGTGCGAGGACAGAAAATTTCTGAAGGAAGAAGAATCGAGCTCCCAGTATTTTTCGTAGAAGGATTCTTCCTTGGAGCTGGTCTTCTGAACCGTCGAGGTATCATTCGTGTCGTCCCAGCTGCTTGTAAGCTTTTTCTGGTAAGCCTCCTGAGCGTCGCGCTCAGCCATGACTTTATCAATGATATAGTGAGGGATAAAGTAGGTGGCAAGCCATTTATGCGAATTTGTGGTCATGGCGGTTTCTATGTAGATAGTACGCCATTTCGCGATAAAGGGAATAGGGCTGAAGACAAAAAGCAGGTAGCAGCAGGCCAGTGAAGCCAGAACAACACTTAAGGTGATCTTAAGCTTCCTGTGCTTTTTCTTTCTCTTTCGTTTATTTTTTAGACGCTTGTAATTTTCTAATGAATCTGACATGGCAAAAAAAGTGGATCAATACCTGATTTGAAAAAATAAACCGAGGCATCAGAGAAAACCGTGAGATTGCTCTGATGCCTGACGTGTCTTATGCTTATACGTTGAAGCTGTCTACTGTATTGCTCAGATCGCTTGACTGGTTCTTCATGCTCTCAGCAGCGGAAACAACAGTTGCGCTGCTTTCAGTCATCGCCTGAAGGTTGTTGTTGATATTTTCGATGCCCATTGACAGCTGAGTCTGGATCTCGTTGATCGTGGCAATAGAGTTTGTGATGTTTGAGATGCTGGCGGACAGCTCCTCGCTTGTGGCGCCAAGCGTACTGGAAACATCGTTGTAATAGTGCGCATCCTTCGAATAGGAGTCAGCCAAGTCAGAGAACTTTCCATAGTCAGGAATGACAGTGGAGTTGATGAAATCAATGATAGCTGAGCTCTTGGCGGAGAGTGTGTTTACACTTGCGAGAACCTTCTCGATGATCTCGTTGACCTGACTGATCTGAGTATTTGTACTGCTCGAAAGGCTCGAGATCTGCTCGGCTACAACAGCAAAGCCCCTGCCGGCTTCTCCCGCGCGGGCGGCCTCAATGGAAGCGTTGAGCGAGAGGAGATTGGTCTGGTCAGCGATATCCTTGATGCTCTTGCTGATGTTTACGATCTCGTTTATGCTCTTCGCGCTT
>JBJELA010000228.1:0-9574 GCA_051878915.1 Candidatus Weimeria sp. | reverse complement strand
ATATTATTATACATGAACTGTTCGTTGGAATTTACACCAAAATTAGGACTTGACTAAAGCAAACTGTAGATTTCCGTACTAAATCGCTTTAATCTTCATATGGTACGGAAATTACAAGAAATCGAGCTGTCGTTTTCCGTACCAAATGACTAGAATTATCAAATGGTACGGAATTCAAGCTAGAGCAAACTGTAGATTTCCGTACCAAATGACAAGAATTAGCAAATGGTACGGAAATTACAAGAAATCGAGCTGTTGTTTTCCGTACCAAATCGCTTGAATCTTCATATGGTACGGAAATTACGAGAAAGCAAGCCTTGATTTTCCGTACCAAATCGCTTGAATCTTCATATGGTACGGAAATTACGAAAAAGCAAGCCATGGTTTTCCGTACCAAATCGCTTGAATCTTCATATGGTACGGAATTCAAGCTAGAGCAGACATGCGTTTTCCGTACCAAATGACAAAAATTGGCAAATGGTACGGAAATCAAGCCAGATCAGCCATGAGATTTCCGTACCAAATGATAAAAATTGTCACATGGTACGTAATTCAAGCCAAATCAATCTACACCGTCTGCATCACCACTACCGCAGCTATCGCCGCAAAAAATATCAGCATCCCGGCATTGCCATAGACCGTGCGGGCGACCCTGCCGCGTGGCAGCTCGAGTGGCTGCGTATAGAAACGGGTACGCACGCAGCGGATGGTAAATACCACAAAGCCAGCCATCGCAAGACCGTAGTAAGCGACCACATAGATGATCAGACCGACCGGGAGGTCCGAGGTCTTTAGAGACGAGACATTCCCGAGCCCCGAAACCAGCGATGGGACCACAATCCCGCCGAGGAAGTTCGTCGCCATATGGAGGATCAGGCTGTAGCGCAGCCGGCCGGTCTTTTCATAGATAGTACCGAAGACGAGGCCCATTCCGAAGGCATAGAACATCTGTGAAAAATTACCGTGAAAAAGTCCGAATGCCAGCGCCGAGAAGAAAATTGCTGTCGTCTCGCCATAGACACGCATCCTGTCGATAAGGGTTTTTCTGAAGGTAAACTCCTCGATCAGCGGCGCCAGGATCACAAGGAAAAGTATCCTGATCCAGAGAGGTCCCATAGACGACATTGTAGAAACAGCCGATGTCGTCTGCACGCCTTTATAGGCCAGCGAGATCAGGTAGATCACAAGCTGTCCGACGAGCGCGCCGGCTACGATCACAAAGACACCGGACGGGATAGCCGCAAGAAAATTTTTCACGCCAAGAGGCCTGCTTTGCGGCGGGGCGGCGTTTACTTTTCTTATGAGGAAAAGACCTGCCGGGAAGCCGAGCAGATATTCAGGCAGCATGGCTAAAAGCCAGGTGCCCCATGAAGTGCTGAGAACTCCGGGAGCGAATTTTCCAACGAGAAAATTCACCAGAAGCTGTGCCAGAACAGATACAATTATAATAACTGCCATTCCTGCGCCGATTTTTGAAATACGCTTTCTCGCGGCTTTCAGGTCACCGGTATAGGTATCCATAGTCGGTTTAGCGGGACGGACTCTCATATCCTCCATCACCAGAGGGGTTATCGCGAAAAAAATCACCGCAATAGTGAGGTTTAAGAGGATGCAGTAGGGCAGCGCGACTGTCAGGTGATCCTTCATAAAGCCCATCACGATGATCACTATATCCGGTAACATACCGAAATAGATGAAGGTGATCTGGACGATCTGTCTTACCGATTTATCGACGCTCTGCGGTATCGACGAATCGAGGAAGGTGCTCACGAGAGTCGCGTAGAGGTCGGTTGTGACCAGAAAGCCTATTCCGGTAAGGAACAGCACGGCTGACGGCCTGAAGAGCACAGTTGCCGCAATCAGCGCCGGGATCAGGTCCAGAAGGCTGTTTACAGTTCCGGAAATCAGAGAAAAGAACAGCTTTTTCCATGGGCTTTCAGGGATCAGGGTATAAAATCCCATTCGTGTATCCTCGCCAAGAGGATTGCCGAGAGATCTCCAGAAGACCAGCATCACAAGGATCAGGATAGAAGCAATAGTCCCGTCCACATTCCACTGCCCATGGATAAAGATCCCGCCGATTACGGCAGCCGCAAGATACGTGAGCGAGGTCTTTGTAATGATACCAAAGGCAGGGGTGTTAAGCCTTGAGTACATGGCCTTGAAGAAAAATACCGACGCGCCCCAGCCATGGTTTATACCTTTTCTCTCACGCGACTTTTCAGAGTGCTTTTTCCTGGACTCAGTGGCTATGCCGCTCTTTGACTCTCTTGCTTTTTCAAGTCTCGCGGCTGTCTTTGCCGTTTCTTCAATAGCTGATTCGTAGTAGTCAGCCTTCTGGCGGTAGATTACAAAAATAAGGCCTGCTGCCAGAAGCACGGAAAGCGCGATGCAGATCACAGAATACAGATAATTGCCATTTACTGCTTCTACCGCAGAGCCCTTCAGCCAGCCATATACCGGTATCCAGTCTGTTCCACGCGCATTCAGGATTCTTTCTGCCGCCATGGCTGCAGATACCCCTGTCTGCTTTGAAAAGGCATAGATGGCGCCCAGCAGGGCAGCGACAACAGCAATGACAGCGTAGCGCAGATATTTTTTCACGACGGATTTTTCTTCACAGATCAGGTAAAAAAGCACCTGTATAAGCTTTGCCACAATAAATATCAGAATCCATGAAATAATGATCAGTACCGGCTTTAAGGCTCCACCTCCGGAAATCATGGGAAGGAAGGCGAAGCCCATATAGACAGCCAGAATCACAAAAAGCACCATCTGCACGAAGAGCCTGAAGATAAGCACCGATTGAGGTCTCAGCGGCGATGAAAATAAAAGTGTTACATCTGCCGGCAGAAAAATCTTTCCGCCTTTGTCCGCCGAGCCTGCAAAGTACAGCAGGATGATGATAGCCGCGACAGTCATGCCAAGACACACCAGCTCCTGTTTTTCAAGGCCGGTCGACTTTACCATCTGCTCAATAGTATCAGTCGGCTTTTCCTGGTCTGATTTTTCAGGATTTTCAAGCTCCTGCCTGGTCTGGTTCTGCTGGATCTTTTCCGCTGTACTTCCGGCCATAACGCCTATCAAACCGCCGCCAAGACCGCATACCAGAATAAAGATTATAACCCAGCTCTTCAGAAGCTTTCTGACCTGGTTAATAAATGAGTGAAAGGCATAGTAACCAAAAAGCTTCATTCGCCACCGCCTTCCGTGATCTCAAAGAAGAGCTGCTCTAAGGTCCTGCCTGTCCCATCGAGCTCTTCCTTTGTCATGTCGGCGCGGAGCACTCCCTCCTTCATGATAAGGACGCGGTCCCAGAGCATGTCCACGCTGTCTATGATATGGGTGCTTACGATCACAGTCTTTCCGGCGCCGCGTTCCTGCTCTATTATCTCCTTGAGCTTTCTTATCGCGTGCGGATCAAGGCCTATCATCGGTTCGTCCATGATGACGACTTCCGGATCAGGCAGCAGACCCAGACACAGGTTCAGCTTCTGCTGCATTCCTTTTGAAAGCTCGTCCCCGAACTTCCTGCTCTTATCGGTCAGCTCGAAATCCTCGAGAAGCTGGTCCGCCCTCTCCCTGTAATCCTTTAATTTGTATGCTCTCGCGAGAAACTCCATATGTTCTCTTACTGTAAGATTCGGGTAGAGTGCCGGCAGCTCCGGGATGTAGCCCATCCTCGCCCTTGCCTCCGGCGTTTTATTAAGAATCCCGTCGAGAGTGATCTCTCCGGTGTACCTGAGGAATCCGATGATAGATTTGAAAAGTGTACTCTTCCCTGCACCGTTCGGCCCCAGAAGGACCGTTACACTCCCCGGTTCCAGTGTAAAACTCACATCGTTTACAGCTGTAGTTTTCCTGTATTTCTTCGTTACGTGCTCTGCCTTCAGCATATTTGCCCTCCTCTGCAGAAAGTTTAGTTTCCTTTAAACATCTTATCATAGATAAAAAATGCTGTCGAGCAGAAGTTTTCGTTGTATTTTTTCTTTTCAGATGGTATCATCAGATTAACAACTGATCCTGATAAAACCCATGAAAGGAACTGTTTTTTACGAACAGGTGAAAAAATAATGAGTGAGAATTTTAATCCTGATGAGACAGCTGACGCAAGCTACACTCCCGATGAGACCGACAGAAAAATAATCGACATTCTGATGCAGAACGCCCGGATGCCAGTGAAGGAGATAGCAAAGGAGCTCTATCTGACTTCTCCTACAGTCTCCGCCCGTATCAGAAGACTGAGGGAAAACGGTATTATCACCGGCTTTCACACCTCCGTGAACCTGTCATCTTTCGGATACGGCATCAAGGCCTTTGTAAATCTCGAGGTTGCGCCGAAGGACAAGAGCGAGTTCTATGAATTCATCGCGAAGATCCCGAATGTCATCGAGTGCAACTGTGTGACCGGCGACTATTCGATGATCATCGAAGTCGCTTTCAAGCGGACCGAGGAGCTCGATCATCTGATTAATGTCCTCCAGAAATACGGACATACAAAGACACTGATCGTCTTCTCCACGTCCGTAGAACACCGGGATATACCGGTGTGACATTTTTCTTTAAAAAATAACACGGTCCGGTCTATTAAGCCGCCGACCACACAAAAAAAGCTGCCCGTTATGTGGCAGCTTTTTCTGGTAGTTTTGTATGCAGAAACGTGTTTTTTTCAGATGGCTGCGGCTTTTGCTGCGCCGGTCTTTCCAACTGACTTTGAAAGGTCAAGGAGACTGTCAAGCTCCTTTTCTGTGAAGATTCCTGTCTTAAGAGCCTCCTCACGGACTGAGGTGCCGTTATGAAGAGCAGTCTTCGCGATAGCGGCGGCTTTCTGGTAGCCAGCCTTCGGGCTTAATGCAGTAGCGATACCTGTCGAGTTCTCTGCCAGCTCAAGGCAGTGCTCCTCGTTTGCTGTGAGGTCGAGGATGCAGTTGTTTACAAGAGTCCTGATCGCTCCTGTGACTGCTGTGACAGACTCGAAGAGCTGGTGGAAGGTAACCGGCTCGAAAGCGTTGAGTTCCATCTGGCCTGCCTCAGCTGCCATCATTATAGTGGTATCATGGCCTGCTACAAGAAAAGTAACCTGGTTTACTACCTCAGGGATTACAGGGTTTACTTTTCCAGGCATGATGGATGAACCATTCTGCTTTGCCGGGAGATTTATCTCATGAAGTCCGCAGCGGGGACCGCTTGAAAGGAGACGGAGGTCGTTGCACATCTTTGAGATGGATACCATTCCGGCCTTCAAGGCTCCTGAAACTGCTGAAAATCCATCGATATCTGAAGTAGCGTCAAAGAGGTCATCAGCCTGAGTAAGAGGAAGTCCGGATATTTTTGAAAGGACAGGAACGATATGCTCCACATAGTAATCTGAAGCGTTCATGCAGCTTCCGATCGCTGTTCCGCCCATGTTTACTGTCTTCATCTCATCGAGAGACATTTCAATGCGCTTTGCCGCGCGCTTGACCATCGTAGCATATGCGTGGAAGGTCTCGCCCAGGGTCATAGGAACTGCATCCTGAAGCTGGGTGCGGCCCATTTTTATCACATTCCTGAACTCATCAGCCTTCTCATCGAGTGCCCTGTAGAGGCGGCCGAACTCAGCAAGCATTGGCTGAGCAAGGGTAAGAACGGTCATTTTTCCGGCGGTAGGGATCGTGTCGTTTGTCGACTGTCCCATGTTCACATCGTCATTCGGATGAACCTTATAGGTATCCTTTCCTGCTCCAAGGATCTCTGACGCGCGGTGAGCGATGACCTCGTTCATGTTCATATTTGCTGAGGTCCCGGCGCCGCCCTGGATAGGATCGACGATGAATGCCTTTCTCAGATCCCCTGCGATAACCTCATCGCAGGCTCTCTCGATCGCCTCGGCCTTTTCCTGTGAGAGGTCTCCGGCCAGGCAGTTCGTAATTGCGGCTGCTTTCTTTATAAGCGCCAGGTTCCGAAGGAAATCCGGATTCATATTCTGGCCTGTGATCTGGAAGTTGCGGTTTGCGCGAAGCGCCTGTACTCCGTAATAAACATCTGCCGGGATCATCATAGAGCCAATCGAATCTGATTCAAGTCTTGTTCTTAACATAATTTCCTTCTTTCTGTGCTTTCCATGCAAAAAGACGCATAGTGACAACTACTGTTGTGTTTCACTGATGCGCCTTTGCATCACTCCTTTGTGTTTATGTGTGCATTTTATACCTTCCAAAGCCAGATTTAAAGATGTAAAATCAAAAACTTCTTTTTTGGAAAAATATAAGGATTTTGCAAAATAAAATAAAAATTTCCGCCGTTGAATTTTATTTTATTTTTGGAAATACAGAACAGCAGGAATCAGCAGAGATCTGCCAGTTCTTTTACAAGCTTCTCAGTCTTCTTCCAGCCAAGACACGGATCAGTAATAGACTTACCGTACACTCCTTCGCCTATCTTCTGCGCGCCGTCCTCTATATACGACTCGATCATCAGGCCCTTTACGATCTTTCTGATCCCGTCAGATACATGACGGCTGTGCATTACATCCTTGGCTATACGGATCTGCTCTAAGTACTTCTTTCCGGAATTCGAGTGATTGCAGTCCACGATTATGGCCGGATTCTTCAGTTCAGGGTGCTTCTTGTACTGTTCGATCACACCGATCAGATCCTCATAATGATAGTTCGGATGGTTCCTTCCGTACTTATCGACGTACCCTCTCATAATGCAGTGCGCATAAGGATTTCCTGTCGTGTGTGCCTCCCAGCCGCGGTAAATAAAGGTATGCGGGTTCTGGGCAGCGATGACGGAGTTGATCATGACTGAGATATCTCCGCCAGTAGGATTCTTCATTCCTGCCGGAATGCCGATTCCGCTGGCAGTAAGCCTGTGCTCCTGATTCTCTACCGAACGGGCTCCTACTGCCACATAAGACAGAAGATCAGACAGATACCTGTGATTTCCCGGGTAAAGCATCTCCTCCGCGCATGTAAATCCTGTCTCCTCTATCACCCTCATATGCATATGACGGATAGCAATGATGCCGCCCTCGAGATCTGCTCCCTTCTCCGGATCAGGCTGTGTGAACATGCCCTTGTATCCAAGGCCAGTGGTCCTCGGCTTATTCGTATATACTCTCGGTATGATAAAAATCCTGTCTTTTACTTTTTCCTGAAGTCCTGCAAGACGAGTCATATAATCGAGCACTGAATCTTCATTATCAGCTGAGCACGGGCCGATCAGAAGCAGAAGTCTGTCATCTTTTCCTGTAAAGATGTCAAAAATCTCCTGATCCCTTTTCTCCTTCATCGCCCTGTCTTCGGCTCTTAGAGGATATTTTTCCTTAATCTCCTGAGGTGTCGGCAGCTTCCGCACCAGTTCCATCTGCATGTCCATAAAAATAGTCTCCTGTTCCAACTTTATTTTATAAAAGTATAGAACTAATATCCATGGAAATCAAGTTCACTGCTGTTTTACAAGAAATGTTTTTTGTGAACCCGGCTCAAGTCTGTCTGTTGGCTTCAGGTGGCCGATCAACAGCGGAGAATCCGGATCATGGTTTCTGAAATTTTCTACAGTCCGCTCGGCATTTCTGTTTGCATAACAGTACCGGCACCCATTGGTGCAGCTGTCTTTCAGTCCGATGTCACGGCTGTCCATGCAGTGACATCCGATCCTTCCTCCCTTGTGTTTCAGTTTGCGAAACTGAATATCATTGGCTCTGCCCAGAACATCCAGTGAAATGCAGCATGAGGTATGGATTCCGTATTCTGAGTAATCCTTTTCATTCCCACAGGTCTGGATCTGAATTCTGTATTTCGCCGCAGTCCTGCCGAGGCCCTCCGCGAGGATCTCCTTATCCTCTTCCGTAAGCGGAATCAGTTCAGGAAAATACCGGTCAAATCTGGCGTACATTTCCACAAAGCTGAAAATGCAGCGGTCTACATGGCCCTCCAATCTGCTGCACAGCCACTCAAAGGTTTCCAGGTGTCTCTGAACGGTATATTTTTTTGTCAGAAGAACCGGATCATACCGCCATGCAATCCGCCCCGGGCCGACTATTTTTTCCAGTTCGTACAGTGCCTGTATGCTGGACTCCATACCAGGCACTCCCGGCTCTACGTCTTTTCCATAAGCCGTGATAGTATAATAAAAATACGTATGAAACTTTTCTGTAATCCTGTCGATGCGGTCCAGAACCGGCATGTAATTTTTCGAGCAGAACAGAAGGCAGTCCACTTTTTCCGGCGTCAGTTCATACCGCCGTACGGAGTTCGGACAGATCGTATTTCTGGAATACACATATCCTTCCTCAAACCTGTGGAACAGCCATTCCGGATAAACGCTGACTATATCTGTTCTTCCGCTTATATCTATAAGCATACAGTACTGTGCTTTGCCCTCCTGCAAAAATAATTTTCTTTGTCTGTTTCTTAAGTCTCTGCTCTGAACAGTCTAACATTTCAGCTATTTATTTTCTTCCAGAAAAGGTGGATTCAATTTTTATAAAATGCGGGTTCTGTCTGGCCATGGCCGATTTTCCAGTGAACTGAAGAACTATTTCCGCCAGTCTGTTGCTGTGGACCACATAGCTTGTGTGGGTCGCGTGCTTTACGATGATTTCACGCGCGCCCCTGATGCAGGAGGCGATGTGGTCCGTTTCTTCTTTACGTATCAGGTCATGCCGGCCTGCTGCGATCAGCGTTCTCGCTGTAATTCTGCGCAGCTCCTCGTCTTTGATATCTGGTTCATTTATCATCAGACGGAAGAACGGACTACGGGTGAGGAAGTAAATCACCTGATATAACATCCGGATTGGAAAAATCAGGCCGTCCGGTTTCGCATTTGCCCCGCAGGCGATCAGCGTCGAGATACGGTCCGTCTGCGACGCGGCGAGAAGACCGATGATTCCGCCGTCGGAGAAGCCGGCGAGCGTCACATCGTGCAGATCGAGCCGGCGGATGAATTCGAGAATATCCGCGGCCATCTCGCGGTAGTGAAGCTCCGCAAGACGCGTGCTTCTTCCGTGCCCGCGCGAGTCAATGAGATAACACGAAAAATAAGGTTCTAAAAGCTTTGTGCTGAAGATCCTGTGGTCCTCGCCATTCCCATGGAGAAGGATCAGAGGATCGCCGTGCCCCCGAACCTCATAGCAGAGCGTGATACCGTTTACAGACATCTCTATCAAGATTTGGGACCTTCTTTCTGATTCGTCATTATTTGCGTTATTCGGATCTGTCTTCGCGTTTCTCTGATTTCTCTCTTCTACGCCTCTTCGGACCTGTCTTCGCGTTTCTTTGCTTTCCCGCTTCTACGCTCTTCCGCCTTTTTTTCGCGCTCGTCTATTTTTTCTTTTTTATGCTCCTCGGCCTTTTTTTCGCGTTCCGCTATTTCTCTTCTTTGCGCTCCTCGGCCTTCTCCTTTCTCTCTTCGACCTTTTCTTTGTGCTCTTCGACCTTCTCCTTGTGCTCTTCGACCTTCTCCCTGTGCTCTTCCGCGAGCATATCCGCAAATGCGCGGACATAGTCAGAGAAGCCGGCGGAGTCCAGCACCGTGCACATGTCCTTGTCCATGAGAAGGGACATATGGCGGGGGCTGCAGGCGATAT
>JBJELA010000227.1:0-2019 GCA_051878915.1 Candidatus Weimeria sp. | reverse complement strand
TACGATATTTCGAATACAATGGGTTATCAGTCTGTTGGCTCCATGGTCGTTTTTGATCATGGAAAGCCGCTTAGGAACGACTACAGGAAATTCAGGATAAAGACGGTCGAGGGACCAAACGATTACGCCTCGATGAAAGAGGTGCTTACGAGAAGATTTACCCATGGCCTTGAGGAAAAGGCGGAGGGCGAGTCCGAGGAGACCGGGAGCTTCACGAGATTTCCGGATGTGATAATGATGGACGGTGGCCGCGGCCAGGTAAATATAGCGCTTGAGGTCTTAAAAGAGCTGGGGCTTGATATCCCTGTCTGCGGAATGGTAAAGGACGACCATCACATGACCAGAGGACTTTTCTTTAACAATAAGGAGCTGCCTATCGACAAGAGCTCTGAGAGCTTCAAGCTTATCACGAGACTTCAGGACGAGGCGCACCGCTTCGCGATCGAGTACCACAGGTCGCTCCGCGGCAAGAATCAGGTGAAGAGCTTCCTGGACGATATCCCTGGCATCGGCCCTGCCCGCCGCCGCGCCCTTATGAAAAAATACGTTTCGGCCGAGGCTATCCGTGCCGCTTCAGTCGAGGACCTGGCGGATACTGAGTCAATGGACACAAGAAGCGCCCAGGCAGTCTGGGATTACCTGCACAGGAAAACGGAAGCAAAGTGACCGCAGCCTGCGATAACTGAAATCTGACAGGACTGCAGGCGGCCGGCTTGCGGTAATGGTAATGGTGGGGTATAATGAGCGGGACAGGGGATGAGGCAGCAATTGTCGACAATTCAGAGGTGACTTATGGCTTTTAATGAAAAGGGAGCAAGCATTAAGGAGATAGCCGAAAAGCTTAAGCTGACGAACTACACGGAACAGATCGATCTGAAGGAATGTTACATAAAGGTGAGAGATATAAACAGGCCGGCTCTGCAGCTGACAGGCTTTTATGAGCATTTCGATTCAAACAGGATCCAGCTTATCGGAATGGTTGAGTATGCTTTTCTGCACAGCCTTCAGAACGAGGATGAAAGGCACGAGATCTATAAGAAGCTGTTTTCTTATAAGATTCCGGCAGTTATCATCTGCCGCGGCTTAAAGCCGGAGAAGTATTTTATAGAAGAGGCTGAGAAAGCCGGGACACCGGTGCTCGGAACACCGAGGGCAACCTCTCAGTTTGAGGCTTCCCTTATAAATGTTCTCAGCTATGAGCTGGCGCCTACGACGACGATCCACGGAGTTTTAGTGGATGTTTACGGCGAAGGACTGCTGATAACCGGTGAGAGCGGAATAGGAAAATCAGAGGCAGCGCTTGAGCTTGTGCGGCGTGGACACAGACTTGTGGCAGATGACGTCGTCGAGATAAGACAGATAAATGATGATACTCTTGTCGGAACCTCTCCGGCCATTACCAAATATCTGATAGAGCTCAGGGGAATCGGGATCATCGATGTAAAGAGCCTCTACGGAGTCGAGTGTGTAAAGGACACCCAGACGATCGACCTGGTGATAAAGCTTGAGGACTGGCACCGGGATACTGAGTATGACAGACTTGGACTCGATGACGAGTATATGCAGATCCTCGATAAGAAAGTAGTCTGCCATTCCCTGCCGATAAGACCGGGACGAAACCTCGCCATCATCTGCGAGACCGCCGCGGTCAACCACCGTCAGAAAAAGATGGGCTACAACGCAGCCGCGGAATTATACCGTCGTGTACAGAAAAATATCTCAGGTGATCCTGAAGAAAAATAAAGGCGCAGCCTGAGACAGCGATATAAAAACACACTTCGGGTGGGAAAGGAAAAAATGGATAAAAAGAACGCCTGGTTAAAGTACACAAAGAAAAAAGACAGAAAAAAGGTTATGGAGTTCGCGGAGCAGTACCGCGAGTTTTTAAGTGTTTCAAAGACTGAGAGAGAATGTACTGACTTCTTTGCTGCAGAAGCAGAGAAGGCGGGATTTAAGAATCTTGACGAGATCATTGCAGAAAACGGAACAGTAAAGGCCGGAGACAGGGTTTACCGCACG
>JBJELA010000226.1:0-9619 GCA_051878915.1 Candidatus Weimeria sp. | reverse complement strand
AAAAGACTTCCATATACCCGATAATCCTTATCTCGGTTACCATAGTAGTCGTCATTATCATGCTGACCTTCGTTGTTCCGACCTTTAAGGATATGCTTGAAAGTCTCGATACACCGCTTCCGGGTATTACGATTTTTGTACTTAACCTGTCAAACGGCCTGAAGAAGTACTGGTATATAGTTGCTTCGGTTGTGGCCTTGCTTATCATAGGGTATCAGTCGGTTAAGCATAATCCTGCTGGTAGAGAGTTCCTCGATAAGACACAGCTGAAGATTCCGAAGGTAGGTGATCTGAAGACGAAGGAGAATGCGGCGGCATTCACGAGAACGCTTGCTACGCTACTTGCGACCGGTATTCCCATGATGGAGGCACTAGCAATCACTGCCGGAACTCTTTCGAATGTGATGTTTGAGAAGGCAGTTTTGTCGGCGAGGGATGCTGTATCGATGGGATCGAACCTTTCGATGCCGCTTAAAGACACGGCGATTTTCCCTCCTCTGGTATATCACATGATAAGCATCGGAGAGAGCACCGGTGATATCGATGGAATGCTCGATAAGGTCGCTGACTACTACGATGAGGAAGTTAAGGAAGCTACAGAGCAGCTGATGGCTATGCTCGAGCCTCTTATAATCATTCTTCTGGCAGTCGTAGTTGGAACTATAATTATGAGTGTTATGATGCCTATGGCTTCTATGTACAACGCACTCGACAAGGCCTGATAAGGGTCAGTTAAGCAGTTATCAGGGCGCTGCAGGGGGCGCCTGATTTATAAACAATCACACAAAAGGAGATCAAAAATGAAGAATTTACTCGCAAAGAAAGTAAAGAAGAACAACAAGGGCTTCACACTTGTAGAGCTCATCATCGTAATCGCTATCATCGCTATCCTTGTAGCAGTACTTGCACCTAACTATGTAAAGTATGTAGACAGATCCAGATGGTCATCAGATAGAAATGACTGCGAGACACTTCTCAGCCAGGTTAAGACAGCTGCTATCGATGTTCAGAATGATGGTGCTGATGTTACAAAACCTGCAAATAATCCTGCAACAATCACAGTTGATAACAATGGAACTAAAGTAACAACTGGAGATTTATCTAAAGAAATGAAGGATGCTTTAGATAAAGCTGATAGCAAATGGGATAGTATTAAAATTAAGCATAAGAATAAGCAGTCACTTCCTGGTGAATCATCTGGTGATACTCATCAGTATTCTTCATTCACAATCACTGTTTCAGATGGCGGAGTTACAGGAGTTTGGAATGAGAACTAATCTGATTCTATAAGATAATCAGACTACCTGCCACATGCAGTGAAATGGAAGGTATTTCCTTACAAATTGAAGTAGACATTTTAATCCCCGGTCCCCTGGCCGGGGAATTTTTCTAAAAAGATTACGACTGCATGTATGAACCGGCTGTTCTAACAGAGAAATGAGCAGATAATGTAGCGCGGTAGAGAAGCTGATTGATAAATGCAGATCTGATTGTTTGAATCATTTATTTTTACTTTATTAAAACATTTCGGGAGGATTGATTTGAGAAACGGACTTTCAAAGAGAGGGAATGGAAGAGACTGGGGTTTTACTCTTGTAGAGCTCATCATAGTTATTGCTCTCATAGGTATACTTGTGGCGGTTCTTGCCCCGAACTATGTGAAGTACCTCGACAGATCCAGATGGGCATCTGACAAGAATGACTGCGAGAATTTGCTGAATGAGGTAAAAACCGCTGTAATAACAGTAGAAAACAAGGGGGATGAGGTGAATGACGGAGTTATTATTGTAAATTCCACAAAGGTTGATACTTCAAATATCGGCGATAACAAGAAATTAGTTGAAGAACTGAACAGGCAGGATGAAAAATGGGATAAGATCCGTATAAAGCATAAGCTGCCTCATGTACTTGGAGGCAACGAAGAAGATCCCGATAAGAGTAAGCGTGATCAGTATATAATTACCTTAAGTGACGGTGGTGTCAGTGCCAGGTGGGTTGAGGTAAAAAAATAAGCGTTTATTTTTACAATTGGACTATTCAGCACTTCAGTGCTATAATCTCTCCCATGAGCATTAGAATAGATCAGATCAGAATAAAACCGGAGCAGGACAGCAGGCGGTCTCTTGTAAAAGAGGCTGCAAAACGGCTTCATATATCAGTAAAAGACATCACGGACCTTCGCATCCTAAAGAAATCGATTGATGCGAGGAAGAAGCCTGATGTCTTTTTGCTGTATCAGGTGGCTGTCGATGTGAGCTGCGATGAGAGCAGGCTCCTTAGGAACCGTCGTATCAGAAATATTTCTCCATATAAGGAAATCAGGTATCAACTGATAAAATCAGACAGACGTCTTTCGTCAGACTGCAGGAAACGTCCTGTGATAGTAGGGTTTGGTCCTGCCGGACTTTTTGCCGGGCTCCTCCTTTCGGAGGCTGGTCTTACTCCGATAATCATCGAACGGGGAAGGCCTGTTTCTGACAGAAAAAGAGACGTCGAAAAATTCTTTGAGACCGGAGTTCTCGAGCCGGACAGCAATGTGCAGTTCGGTGAGGGCGGAGCCGGGACTTTTTCGGATGGAAAGCTAAATACCGGGGTGCATGACAGGAACGGCAGGAACCATTTTGTCCTCGAGACCTTTGTAAAATATGGCGCGCCAGAAGAAATACTCTACGAGGCGAAGCCGCATATCGGGACTGACAGGCTGATCGATGTAGTCTCAAATATCAGAAATGCCATAATAGAAAAAGGCGGAGACGTCAGATTTAATACGAAGATGACTAAGCTGATCGTTAAGGACGGCCGAGTGCAGGGAGTTGAGACCGGAAGCGGGATCATAGAGACTGACACAGTGATACTCGCGATCGGACATTCGGCGAGGGATACTTTTCGTATGCTTTACGACGAGAAGATCCCGATGAGCGCCAAGCAGTTTGCGATGGGATTTCGTATTGAGCATCCGCAGAACTTCATAAATGAGAGTCAGTATGGAAGAGAGGCTTCTGAGTATCTGCCGGCTGCCCCGTACAAGCTCGCTTACTCAAAGGGCGAGAGGGGAGTATATTCATTCTGTATGTGTCCGGGTGGCTTTGTAGTAAACGCTTCATCTGAGGAGGGTCATCTGGCTGTAAACGGCATGAGTAACTACGGCCGTGACTCGGCAAACGCGAACTCAGCTATTGTGGTTGCTGTCGGCGCAGGTGAGTATGACTTGAACGATCCGCTTGGCGCCATTGAATACCAGAGAAGTATCGAGAAGAAAGCTTACGATCTCTGCCAGGGGAAAATCCCGCAGCAACTGTATGGGGATTTCAAGGATAACAGGGAAAGCATCTCCTATGGTGATTTTGAGTCGCTGACAAAGGGGGCTCATGCTTTTTCAAATCTACGCGGCATCTATTCGCCTGAAATAGAGCAGGCTTTTATAAAGGGCATGGAATTTTTTGACAGCAGGATTCACGGGTTCGCGAGGTATGACGCGATCTTAAGCGGCGTAGAAAGCCGTACCTCAAGCCCTGTCAGGATTCCACGGGACGAGACGTTCCAGTCCAGCGTCCGCGGTCTCTTTCCATGTGGAGAGGGTGCCGGTTATGCCGGAGGCATCACATCAGCTGCGATTGACGGGATCAAGGTCGCGGAGGCTGTTATCGGAAGGCTGCCAGATACTCTTTCACACGAATATCCTTTGCCAGGAAAAACCATATGAGTTATAATATTTTGCTATGAGAGAGATAAAAGAACTAGACCAGAGTGTAATTGATAAAATAGCCGCCGGTGAGGTGGTAGAGCGTCCGGCCTCTGTCATAAAGGAGCTCGTGGAGAATGCGATAGACGCAGGAGCTACGGCCATTTCTGTCGAGATAGAGGGCGGCGGCATAGATCTGATCCGCGTTACTGATAATGGAAGCGGGATTCCGGAGGATCAGATCGAGACGGCTTTCCTGCGTCATGCCACAAGCAAGCTCCGTACAGCAGAAGACTTAAGCTCCATAGGTTCCTTAGGCTTCAGAGGTGAGGCACTTTCATCTATCGCAGCGGTATCAAAGGTCGAGGTATTCACGAAGACCGAGGATGAGATCGCGGGCTGCCACTATATGATCGAGGGTGGCAGAGAGATAGAGAAACAGTCAAAGGCAGCGCCGGACGGCACTACTTTTATAGTCAGGTCACTTTTCTACAATACACCTGCCAGAAGAAAATTCTTAAAGAGTCCGACGACAGAGGGCAACTATATCAGAGACCTCCTGGAGAAGCTTGCGCTCTCACACCCTGATATAGCGTTTAAGTTCCGCGCGAACAGGGCAGACAAGTTCGTTACAGTAGGCGACGGGAAGCTTCTTGACGCGGTTTACTGTGTATATGGCAGGTCCATAGCTAATCACCTGATAACAGTCGACAGCTGTGAAGAGGGAATCCATATCACCGGCTTCTTAGGAAAAAGTGAACTGAACCGCGGAAACCGGACAATGGAGATTTTCTTCGTAAACCAGAGACTTGTAAAAAGCAGACTGCTCTCAAAGGCGCTTGAGGCCGGTGGAGAAGGCTTCGTGATGAAGCACCAGTATCCGTTTGCAATACTTTTCCTGGATTTCGATACGGCGCTTGTAGACGTAAATGTCCATCCGACAAAGCAGGAAGTCAGGTTCCTGGATGAACCGCTCGTGTATAAGCATGTCTTTGAGACAGTCCGGAACGCTTACTCAGGAGGGGATACAGTAAGAGATACCGCTGACCTTGTGAAGGAAACAAAGTCTTTAGAGCCAGACAAGGAAAATCCTGGACAGAGAGCTCCGGAACCATTTGAGAAGGAGAGACTTTCTCAGATAAAGGAAGCAATAACCCGCCAGATAGCCAGTGATTCCCCATATGAAAAGAAGTACGACAGAAACAATGTCGACAGATTCCTCTCAGACAGAAAAAATTCCCTGTCAGGAACAACACCTGAGAAAAACAGTCCTTTACCAGAGGCTACGCCCTATGACAAGCCTGCTGCCGCTGAGGACGACAGTGTTTTTGACGCGCCGCTCAGGAAAGAGACGATAGGAAAAAATTACGAGCAGACCGCGTTTATCTCAAAGGAGTCTGCGATAAACCACAGGCTTATCGGGCTGGCGTTTGACACATACTGGATTTTTGAGTATAACGACGCGCTCTTTTTAGTAGACCAGCACGCAGCACATGAAAAGGTAAATTACGAGAGGCTCATGCGCCACCTGAAAAATCGTGACATGACATCCGAGATGATCTCACCTTCTATAGTGATTTCTCTTACAAGGCAGGAGAAACAGAGCGTCTTTGACCATATGGATGCGTTTTCAGACCTGGGATTTAAGATTTCGGACTTTGGCGAGACAGAAGTGGCTCTTGAGGCTGTGCCTGGAAATCTTTTCGATATCGATCCCAGGGAGCTGTTTACAAATGTCCTTAAGGGAATAGACGACTGGAGTAAAGAGAAGGTTCCACAGATAGTCCGTGAAAAAATAGCCTCTATGTCGTGCAAGGCAGCCGTAAAGGGAAATCAGCCGATCTCAGCGGCAGAGATGGAAAATCTGTTTATGGAAATGATGGAGGCGGACGAGCCTTATCACTGTCCGCACGGCAGACCGACAGTGGTGCGGATTTCAAAGGAAGAGCTTGACAGACGATTTAGAAGGATAGTGAACTGATGTCAGAATTATCTCCAATGATGCAGGAGTACCTGAATACAAAGGAACAGTACAAGGACTGCATACTTTTTTACAGGCTCGGTGATTTTTACGAGATGTTCTTTGATGACGCAAAGCTCGTCTCGAAGGAGCTGGACCTTACGCTTACAGGAAAGAACTGCGGATTAGATGAGAGGGCGCCGATGTGCGGCGTCCCGTTTCATGCAGTAGACACTTATCTGACAAAACTGGTGCGCAATGGACATAAGGTCGCGATCTGTGAGCAGCTTGAGGATCCGAAGGAAGCGAAGGGACTCGTAAAGCGTGGCGTCATAAGAATCGTAACGCCTGGAACTGACCTCTCAAGCGGTGAGAGTGACGGTTCAAATAACTACATCGCAGCCATTTATAAGGATAAAAAATCATACGGCCTTGCTTTTGCCGATGTATCGACAGGCGACTTCTATACGACAGAGACTACTGAGATGGGAAAGGTCGTAGATGAGGTCTTAAAGTACGATCCGTCTGAGTTTATCTATAACAGCGCCTTCCGCGAAGAACAGCAGGATTTTATAGATGAAGAGACATCTAAAAAGAAACTCTGCTCAGAGGCGGACAGGTCATATTTTTTACAGGAAAATGCAGAGGAAGTATTAAAGCGTCACTTCAAGGTATATTCGACCGCGGCATTAGGACTTGACGGGACACCGGCTTCTCTTACAGCCAGCGGCGCCCTGACAGCCTACCTGCTCGATACGCAGATGAATGACCTCTCGCATATGAACGAGATCCATCCGTACTCTATCGGCAGGTACCTGGTGATCGACCATTCGACCTACAGAAACTTGGAGCTTACAGAGACAATGCGCGAGAAGGAAAAACGCGGATCTCTGCTCTGGGTTTTAGACCACACGAAGACAGCTATGGGAGCGAGGAAGCTTAAAAATATGATAGAGCATCCTCTCTTGGACGTCACTGAGATAAATAGCAGGCTTGATGCCGTAGATGAGCTGAGCGCCTCGATGGTAGACAGAGAAGAGATAAGAGAGTATCTGTCAGGAATCTATGACCTGCTGCGCCTTCTGATGAAATTCTCATATAAGAGCGCAAATCCGAGAGACCTGCTTGCATTTAAGGATTCGATAAAGCCGTTAGGTCCGATAAAGAATATCCTTTCAGGATTCAGCTCGGCTCTCTTAAAAAAACTCTCGGAAGAGATTGATCCGATGGAAGATTTAAGAGATCTTCTGGAAGCCGCGATAGATGAGGACGCGCCTGCCTCTGTCCACGACGCCGGTATCTTAAAGGACGGTTTTGATGAGGAGGCCGACAAGCTCCGCAAGGCGAAGACAGACGGAAAACAGTGGCTCTCAGACCTCGAGGCGAAGGAGAGGGAGCGCACCGGGATCTCGAAGCTCAAGATCAAGTACAACAAGGTCTTCGGTTATTTTATCGAGGTAAGCAATGCTTATAAGGACAGCGTTCCGGACGACTACATCAGAAAGCAGACGCTTGTAAACGGAGAGAGGTTCTACACGAGTGAGCTGAAGGAGCTTGAGAATACAATTCTTGGAGCGCAGGATAAGCTCGTTTCGTTAGAGCATGAGATTTTTGACGAGATCCTCTCGAAATTAAATGACTCCGCCGTCAGGATCCAGAAGACTGCGGAGGCGATAAGCCTGCTTGATGTCCTGTCTTCTGTTTCGGATGTCTCGCAGAAGAACCACTATGTAAGGCCGCAGATAAATGAAAACGGCGTTATCGATATAAAGGGCGGACGTCACCCTGTTGTGGAAAAGATGATTCCTGACGGTTCATTTATCGCGAATGACACCTATCTGGATGACGAGGATTTTTCGACAGCTATAATAACAGGACCGAATATGGCAGGCAAGTCGACATACATGAGGCAGACTGCTCTAATAGTCCTGATGGCTCAGTGCGGCTTTTTTGTGCCGGCGGATTCAGCGAATATCGGAATCTGTGACAGGATTTTTACAAGAGTCGGAGCCAGCGATGACCTCGCGAGCGGCCAGTCTACTTTTATGGTTGAGATGAACGAGGTCGCGAACATCTTAAAGAATGCCACAAAAAAGAGTCTCGTGATCCTTGATGAGATAGGCCGCGGGACGAGCACCTTCGATGGTCTTTCAATCGCGCAGGCGGTAGTAGAGTATGTGACAGACAAGGAAAAAATCGGAGCAAAGACTCTCTTTGCCACGCACTATCACGAGCTTACTTCTCTTGAGGGCAGGCTTCCCGGCGTTCACAACTACTGCGTCGCGGTAAAGGAAGAGGGAAAGGATGTTACTTTTCTTAGAAAAATAGTTCCCGGCGAGGCCGACAGAAGCTACGGAATCGAGGTAGCAAAGCTTGCCGGAGTGCCGGCTCCTGTACTGCGCCGCGCCAGAAATATCTCGAAGAAGCTTGAAAGAGAGGACTTCGAGAACAAGAACTCCTCGAAGAAGGCGGATGAAAATGTTGAGGGACAGATTTCGTTCGCGGATATTTTTAAGGAGCCAGAGGAACAGAAGGACGACGGCAAAAAGGATGAATTAATAAAATACATAAAGAGCATCGACGTAAACAGCATGACGCCTATCGAGGCGATGAACAGGCTATTTGAGCTGAAGGAAAAAGCAGATGGAATTGATTGATTTTTACAAAGAGGCAGGAATTGACAAAGAGGTCTTTGAACTCGGACAGAGGGCCGAGGAAAAGCTTAAGGACAGGTTCGCAAAGATCGATAAGATGGCGGAGCTTAACCAGGTAAAGGTGCTCTCGGCCATGAGAAAAGAGAAGGTCTCATACGACTGCCTGAATGGCACGACAGGCTACGGCTATGGAGACGTGGGCCGTGATACTCTTGAAAAAGTATATGCTGACGTCTTCTGTGGTGAGGACGCCCTCGTTCGCCCGCAGATTACCTGCGGAACGCATGCGATAGCCCTGGCGTTATTTTCAAATCTCCGCCCGGGGGATACTTTTCTTTCGATCGCGGGAAAGCCGTACGATACGCTTGACGATGTGATAGGCATTAATCCGTGCCCGGGTTCACTGGCCGAGTACGGAGTCAGATATGCCCAGGCGGATCTGAAGCCGGACAGCTCCTTTGACTTTGACGCGATAAGAAACGCGATTGACGATCATACAAAGGTAGTGGAGATCCAGCGTTCAAAGGGTTACGCTACGAGAAAATCATTTTCAGTTGATGAGATAGGAGAGGCCGTTCACTTTGTAAAGAGTATAAAGCCGGACGTTTTAGTATTTGTCGACAACTGCTACGGAGAATTCGTGGAGGATAAGGAGCCGCTTGAGGTGGGAGCGGACTTCATGGCCGGAAGCCTTATTAAAAATCCTGGCGGCGGCCTCGCTCCGATAGGCGGCTATATAGTAGGAAAGTCAGAGTGCATAGAAAATGCCGCAAACCGTCTGACTTCACCGGGACTTGGAAGAGAGGTCGGCGCTTCGCTTAACGCCATGCGTGATTTCTATCAGGGCTTTTTCCTGGCTCCTACAGTGACAGCGGCAGCAGAGAAGGGCGCTGTACTTGCCGCTGAGATCTTTGAAGGTCTTGGCTATAAGTGTGTTCCGAAGGCCTCTGAGGAAAGACACGATATAATTCAGGCTGTTGAGCTTAAGACCGCTAAAGCTCTCTGCGCTTTCTGCGAGGGGATCCAGGCCGCTTCACCTGTAGACAGCTACGTAAAGCCGGAGCCATGGGATATGCCAGGGTATTCGGATCAGGTTATCATGGCTGCCGGAACCTTTGTAAGCGGAGCTTCAATCGAGCTTTCGGCTGACGGACCATTAAGAGAACCTTATGCCGCGTACTTCCAGGGCGGACTTACCTATCCTCACGCAAAGCTTGGAATTCTGATGGCACTTCAGTATCTCGTAAATGCGGGCGAAATTTCGTTGAAATAACGAGATGAATGTGGTATCCTTTTAATGTATGCGTTTGTGTCCGTTCATAA
>JBJELA010000225.1:0-2021 GCA_051878915.1 Candidatus Weimeria sp. | reverse complement strand
AGCATGTTTATTAAAAGATCTGGAAAAGTCAGGTGCTATTTATTTTTAACATTAAGTCTGATAAAATGAGCCAGAGATGATTATTAATACAGGAATGCGGACGGATATCCCGGCCTTTTACAGCAGGTGGTTTCTGAACAGGATAAAAGCAGGTTATGTTCTTGTCAGGAATCCGTATAATCCACAGCAGGTGACACGGTACAGACTGTCACCAGATATAGTTGACATGATAGGGTTCTGTACGAAGAATCCCGGACCTATGCTTGAGCACATGGATGATCTTAAAGAATTCGGACAATACTGGTTTGTTACGATCACTCCTTATGAGAAAGAGATAGAACCGAACGTACCGGATATCGCGACTGCAACAGAAGAGTTCCGTGATCTTTCAGATATTGTCGGAATTGACAGCATCGGGTGGCGTTATGATCCGGTTTTTCTCAATGAAAAATATACTGTTGAACGTCATATCGCTGATTTCGAAAAGATAGCTGAACGCCTGTCTGGATTTACGAAGACCTGTGTCATCAGCTTTATTGACCTCTATCCGAAGGTCAGAAAAAATTTTCCCGAGGTCAGAGCTGTATCGGAAAAAGACAGAATTACACTTGGAAGGGAATTCATAGCCATAGGCAGAAAATATGGAATGACCATAAAGCCATGCGGAGAGGGTGATGAGCTTACTGTATATGGTGCGGACTGCAGCGGGTGTATGACTGTTCAGACCTGTGAGAAGGCGATACATCGCAGACTCAGTGTTCCGAAAATGGCAGGAGCCAGAAAAGAATGCGCCTGTATCATTACTTGTGATATCGGAGCATATAATACCTGCGGGCATCTGTGCAGATACTGCTACGCGAATTACAGCGCAGAGCTTGTAAGGCATAATATGTCTCTTTACGATCCGGATTCTCCGTTTCTTATCGGAGGCAGTGAGCCGGATGACCACATCCATGAGGCTGTTCAGAAAAGCTGGAAAGATGATCAGATGTCGATATTTGATTTTTTATGATAAGGAGTTACAGATGTCAGCTGAAAAAGTAAAAGAGTATCTTGAAGAAAGAGGCCTTGGCGACCGTATTACCACGCACAGGGAGACAATAGATACGGTGGAACATGCCGCGCAGCAGATAGGATGCAGTGAAGCTGAGATTGCAAAGACACTTTCGTTTGTGGTAGATGATAAGGCTGTGATAGTAGTCATGGCCGGGGATACCAGGGTGAACAGCTCGAAGTTCAAGAAGCAGTTCCATACCAAGCCGCATATGGTACCACGTGAAGATGTAGAGAGGCTTACCGGAGATATTCCTGGAGGTGTATGTCCTTTCGCAATACCTGAGGATATCCCGATATGGCTTGATATTTCCCTGAAAAGATTTGAATGGGTGCATCCTGCCGGTGGGGATGAGTTTACTTCGGTAAGGATCACTCCGGATGAACTCGAGAAAGCGTCTGGTGCAGCAGGCTGGTGCGATGTGTGCAAGGGATGGGAGGAAGAAAAGATGTAATAAGAGCGTTGACAATATAAATGTAATGTGATATATTACAACATATTTATATTGTTGATGATTAAGAAGGTGTGTGCATTGGAGACAAGGGTTTATCTAAGAATTCTGGTGGAGGATATCCATTCTACGATTGTAGCGACAGTTGGTAAAGACGGACATCCGGTCACCAGATGTATAGACATGATGCTCTATGACGATGACGGTGTGTATTTTCTCACTGCCAGGGGTAAGGAATTCTATGAACAGCTTATGGAGCAGAAGTATATCAGCCTTTCAGCAGTAAAGGATAAGAGATGTATTTCTCTTGCGGGGACTGTCACAAATATCGGGAGCGAAAAGCTGGACGAGATATTTGAAAAGAATGTCTATATGCAGTCCATTTATCCTGGAGATACCAGGTCGGCACTTGAGGTGTTCAGGATCCATGATGCTGAAGGAAATTTCTTTGACATAAGTGATCCGTCTCATGTCACACGGGGCACTTTTTCCATAGGAAAAGCAGAGGTAAGAAAA
>JBJELA010000224.1:0-9676 GCA_051878915.1 Candidatus Weimeria sp. | reverse complement strand
CATATGAAAAAAATATCCCGGACGGCTTTGTAAAGGACACACAGCGCTGGGTTATTTTTCCACGCGCATCTTTCTTAAATCATCAGAAGATCGAAAAGAGAAATCCGCTTCTCGGCGAAGAGCTTTCCTCATACCGCTTCAACACCGTGACAAAGAAGAGCGGTAAGAAGGGAATCGCGGCAGGCGGAATTTCCTGGGCATATCTGAACGAAGCGCTTAAGGGAATCCCGGAAGCGAAGGACGTATCGCTGTTCAGGGTAGGAACCCCGTTCCCGTTCCCTGAGAAGGCAGCTCTTGAATTCCTTGACGGTCTTGACGAGGTGCTCTGTCTTGAAGAGCTCGATCCTGTAATAGAGAGAGCCCTTATCTACACCGCAGGCAAAAATCACCTCGGAGTTTCAGTTCATGGAAAGCACGACGGATATACAGGTACTGCCGGGGAGAATTCTCCTGAATCTGTTCTGGCAGATGTCAGTTCATTTTTACAGATAAAGCTTCCGGAGAAAAGACAGCTTCCTGAGAAGCCTGAGACTCCGGTCCGTCCTCCGGTCCTCTGCGCAGGCTGTCCTCACCGCGCCTCGTTCTACGCGGTAAAGCAGGCGATGAAGGGAAAGAAGGCTGTATTCTGCGGAGATATCGGCTGCTATACCTTAGGAAACGCGGCTCCGCTTGATATGGTAGATACCTGCCTGTGCATGGGAGCCGATGTCACGATCGCCCAGGGAATAAAGGCAGTCGATAAGGATACGACGGCCTTCTCATTCATAGGAGACTCGACATTTTTCGCATCGGGTATCACAGGCGTGGTAAACGCGGTCTACAACCATAACGACATCATCCTTATCGTTCTCGACAATTCGACGACGGCTATGACAGGCCACCAGCCGCATCCGGGCACCGGTATCACGATGATGGATTTCTTCGAGAAGAAGAGACAGGGAATCCGCGAGGATATCACGAACAAGGTCTCTATCGAGCAGATCCTTAAGGGAATCGGACTCGGGTTCGTAGAGACAGTAGATCCGTTTGATCAGAAGAAGGCGGTTGAAACGGTACAGAGGGCAGCAGAGCTTACCGGAGTCAGGGCCATTATTTTCAAGGCGCCGTGCATCGCGCTCGAGAAGCCGAAAGCACTTTTCGAGGTAGATAAAGACAAGTGCAGGAGCTGCCACAGGTGCATAAACGAGATAGGCTGCCCGGCTATTTCCATGAAGGACGGCAAGGCTTATATCGAGAGGTCGCTCTGCTACGGCTGCAGCCTTTGCGAGCAGGTCTGCCCGTTTGACGCGATAGCTCAGAAGGGAGGATCATTATGACGAAAAGCATTCTCCTCTGCGGAGTAGGCGGACAGGGAACTGTCAAGGCCTCGAGGATAATCGCGCTTTCCGGAATGGAGGCGGGGCTTAACGCGAGAACTGCCGAGACTATCGGAATGGCGCAGAGAGGCGGATCGGTAGTAAGTCATGTAAGGATTTCAGATCAGCCGATTTTTTCACCGCTGATACCAAAGCATACGGCCGATGTGCTTATCGCGTTCGAGCCGGCCGAGGCAGTCAGATGCATAGACTATGTGAAGGATGACGGAGTCATCATCGTAAATAAAAAGGCGGTTACTCCTGTTACAGCAAGTCTTTCCGGATCCTCATACGATGGGACAGAAGCAATTAAGTATCTGCAGGATAATTTTTCACAGGTAAAAGTAATCGACGGCGACGCTATCTGTGAGAAGTGTGGCTCGGACAAGGTCTTAAATATCGCGCTCCTCGCCGGAGCGGCAGCCTCGGGAGAGCTGGGTATCACAGTTGACGGGCTTAAGGACGCTATCAGAAAACAGCTGCCGGAAAAGACACACGAGATGAACCTCAAGGCAGTGGATATAGTTACGGAGGGTTAAGATGGAGATAAACGCAGAACAGTTAGAGCTTGTAAACGACAGGATAAAAGCTCTTGAGAAGGCGGAAAGCTTCTACGGCAAAAAGCTGGAGGAGGCCGGAATTCACGAGGTGCATTCACCGGAGGATTTCAAAAAGCTTCCGTTTTCAGAGAAGAAGGACCTGAGAGACGCCTATCCGCTCGGCCTTATGACAGCGCCGGAGGAAGATATTGTCCGTATCCATTCATCTTCAGGAACGACTGGAAAGCCGGTCATCATTCCTTATACCAGAAAGGATGTGGACGACTGGGCCACGATGTTTGCCAGATGCTATGAGATGGCAGGGATCACGAAAAAGGACAGGCTTCAGATAACTCCGGGTTACGGACTCTGGACAGCGGGGATCGGATTTCAGGCGGGCTGTGAAAAGCTCGGAGCCATGGCTATCCCGATGGGACCTGGAAACACTGACAAGCAGATCGAGATGATGATCGCAATGGAGTCCACGGTTCTCTGCGCCACCTCGAGCTATGCGCTCCTTCTCGCTGAGGAGATCGAAAAGAGAGGCCTCGTGGACCAGATAAAGCTAAAGAAGGGCGTTATCGGTTCCGAGAGATGGAGCGACAAAATGCGCAATAAGATCTCAGGAATCCTTGGCATCGAGCTCTACGACATCTACGGACTCACAGAGATCTACGGACCTGGGATCGGCATCAACTGCAAGGGCCAGAAGCACATGCACTATTGGGATGATTTTATCTATATCGAGATAATAGATCCGAAGACCGGTAAGAATCTGCCGGACGGAGAGTGGGGCGAGATAGTCATCACTACTCTTAAGAAGGAGGGCGCGCCACTGATCCGCTACAGGACACACGACCTCTCGAGGATCATCCCTGGAAAGTGCAGCTGCGGAAGCCCTTATCCGAGAATAGACATCATTCAGGGAAGAACCGATGATATGATGAAGATCCACGGAGTAAACGTCTTCCCGTCACAGATCGAGGAGATCATCGCGGAGTTCGACGAGGCCACAAGTGAGTACCAGATCAGAATCTCACACCTCGATGGAAAGGATACGATGAGACTTTATATCGAGGCCACCTCAGGACGTACCGATTTTGAGGACTTAAGTGAGAGAGTCGCTGAGAGGGTAAAGAGTAAGATCGGCTTTACCCCGATCGTAAAGGTAGTGGAGGAAGGCCTTCTCCCGAGAAGCGAGAAGAAAGCAAAACGAGTTATAGACGAGAGATTCGAATAAATATATAAGGAGAAAAGTATTATGAAGGAACTGATGCTTGGTAACAAGGCAGTGGCCCGCGGCCTGTATGAAGCCGGCTGCTGTTATGTGTCATCTTACCCGGGAACACCGAGTACAGAGATCACAGAGGAAGCAGTAAAGTACGATGACATCTACTGCGAGTGGGCGCCAAATGAGAAGGTCGCCATGGAAAGTGTCTTCGGCGCTTCACTTGCGGGAAGAAGAGCATTCTGCGGAATGAAGCACGTAGGACTTAATGTCGCTGCGGATCCGCTCTTTACGATGTCTTATACCGGTGTAAACGGCGGAGTCGTGATCGGAGTAGCTGATGACGCGGGAATGCATTCCTCACAGAACGAGCAGGATTCAAGACATCACGCGATAGCCAGTAAGATCCCTATGCTAGAGCCGTCAGATTCTGAGGAGGCTCTTGAGTTTACAAAGCTCGCCTATGAGATTTCTGAGAAGTACGACACACCTGTACTTCTGAAGATGTGCACGAGAGTATCACACTCCCAGTCTATAGTTGAGACAACAGACCGTGTTGAGCCGGCTCCAAAGCCTTACGAGAAAAATATCGCGAAGAATGTCATGACACCGGCAAATGCCATAAGACGTCATCCGATAGTTGAGGAGCGTACGAAAAAGCTTATAGAGTACGCCGAGACAGCTCCGATAAACAGGGTTGAGATGGGCGGAACTGACCTTGGTATCATCACCTCATCTACCTCATATCAGTATGTAAAGGAAGTCTTTGGAGATTCAGTCTCAATCCTTAAGCTTGGAATGGCAAATCCTCTTCCGAACAGGCTTATCCTTGATTTTGCCTCAAAGGTAAAGAAGCTCGCTGTAGTAGAGGAGCTCGATCCTATCATCGAGAATCACTGCAAAGCACTCGGACTTGAGGTTTCCGGAAAGGACATCCTTCCGATCTGCGGTGAATTTTCACAGAATATCATAAGAAAAGCCTTTGGCCTGAAGGTGCCTGAGGGACCGGCTGTAGATGACGAGATCCCTGTAAGACCTCCAGCCATGTGCTCAGGCTGCCCTCACAGAGGAATGTTCTACACGTTAAAGAAGAACAACTGCATCGTTATGGGCGACATCGGCTGCTATACCTTAGGTTCGGCAGCGCCTTTGAACGCCATGGATATGACTCTCTGCATGGGAGCCTCGATCTCAGCCACACACGGATTTAACAAGGCCAGCAAGGGCGAGTACGAGCATAAGACAGTAGCTGTGATCGGCGATTCCACCTTTGCGCATTCAGGAATGACAGGACTCGCAGACGCCGCTTACAACCAGTCGAATTCAACAGTCATCGTGCTTGATAATTCGATCACCGGAATGACCGGACATCAGCAGAACCCTCTCACCGGTAAAAATATAAAGGGCGAGCCGGCAGGTCAGATAAACCTTGAGGCTCTCTGCCGCGCAATGGGAATCAACAGGGTAGTTGTAGTAGATCCGTATGATCTCGATGAGTGCGACAGGGTATTAAAGGAGGAGCTTGCGGCTGATGAGCTTTCAGTCATCATCTCCAGACGCCCATGCGTGCTTCTTAAAGAAGTAAAGAAAAATCCACCTGAATCCGTAGATCCGGACAAGTGCGTAGGATGCAGGTCCTGTATGAAAATAGGATGTCCTTCGATATCCATAAAAGGCGGCAAGGCACATATCGATGATACGCTCTGTGTCGGCTGCGGAGTCTGCAACCAGATGTGTAAATTCGGCGCTATAAGCCTTAGCGGCAGGGAGGACAGATAATGGATACGAAGAATGTAATGATAGTCGGAGTCGGTGGTCAGGGATCACTTCTCGCCAGCAAGCTCCTTGGAAGAATGCTCCTCGATGAGGGATATGACGTAAAAGTAAGTGAGGTTCACGGAATGTCCCAGCGAGGCGGAAGCGTTGTTACCTACGTCAGATACGGAACAAAGGTCGCAAGCCCTATAATCGATAAGGGCGAGGCTGACTATATAGTTTCATTCGAGCCGCTTGAGGCTGCCAGATGGCTGCCGTTCCTTAAGGAGGGCGGTCAGATCGTAACGAATACCCAGGAGATAGATCCGATGCCGGTTATCACCGGAGCCATGACTTATCCTGAGAACATTGTTGAAAAAATGAAAGCTGCCGGAGCAAAGGTTGACGCGCTTGACTGCTTAAGCCTTGCAAAGGAAGCAGGCTCTCCAAAGGCCGTCAATATAGTCCTTATGGGAAGACTCTCGCATTACTTCGATATGCCTGAGGAGTCATGGATGAAGGCACTCGAGGTGAGTGTTCCTTCGAAGTTCCTTGAGATGAATAAAAAGGCATTTGTCCTTGGAAGGGATGCATGATGGAGAGATATTTTCAGAAGGATATAGAGTGTGCCCCGAGAGAGCAGATCATTGCGCTGCAGAATGAAAAGATCGTAAAGCAGGTCCGCCATGTCTGGGAGAATGTGCCTTACTATAAGAAACTGATGCAGGAGAAGGGCGTAACTCCTGACGATATCAGGGGAATTGAGGATATTCACAAGCTGCCGTTTATCTCGAAGAAGGACCTGCGTGAGTGCTATCCTTACGGAATGCTCGGAGCACCGTTAAAGGACTGTGTCAGGATCCATTCTACCTCCGGTACTACCGGAAAGAGAGTCATAGCCTTCTATACCAGAGATGACCTCGACCTCTGGTCTGACTGTACAGCGAGAGCACTTGTGGCAGCAGGCGCTACTGACGAGGATGTGGTACAGGTCTCATACGGCTATGGACTTTTTACAGGCGGCTTCGGATTAAATGACGGAGCCGTAAAGCTCGGCTGCCTTACGATACCTATGTCTTCAGGAAATACTGACAGGCAGATCATGTTCATAAATGACCTTAAGGCAACTATTCTCTGCTGCACTCCTTCTTATGCGGCATATATCGCTGAGACGATGAAGGAGCAGGGCTACACTCCTGACCAGATCCCTCTTAAGGCCGGAATCTTCGGAGCAGAGGCCTGGAGCGAGGAGATGAGACGCGACATCGAGAAGACTCTCGGGATCAGGGCCTATGATATCTACGGACTCACGGAGCTTTCCGGACCGGGAGTCGCCTTCGAATGCAGCGACCAGACAGGCATGCATGTAAACGAGGACCACTTCTATGTAGAGACCATTGATCCGGAGACAGGAGAAGTCCTTCCTGAGGGTGAAGAGGGTGAGATCGTATTCACTTCTCTGGACAAGGAGGCTTTCCCGCTTCTCCGTTACAGGACAAGAGACATCAGCCGTCTGTCGAGGGAAAAGTGCTCCTGCGGCAGAACCTTTGTAAAGATGATGAAGCCGAAGGGCAGATCTGACGATATGCTTATCATCAAGGGAGTAAATGTATTCCCGTCGCAGATTGAGACTGTACTTTTAAACCTCGGCTATCCTGCAAACTATCAGATCATCGTGGACCGTGTCAACAATACCGATACCTTTGATATCCTTGTCGAGATGACTCCGGAGATGTTCACTGATGATATCGGTGAGATCACTGCCAGACAGAAGCAGTTAGTCAGCGCCTTAAAGGATATGCTTGGCATCCGCGCCAATGTCAGACTGGTCGGACCAAAGACCATAGAGAGGTCTGAGGGCAAGGCAGTCAGAGTCATTGACAGGCGTAAGATCTGAGATCAGGAGGAAATTACTATGAGTGTTAAACAGATTTCCATTTTTCTTGAAAATAAACCAGGTACCTTAAACGAGCTGACTGATATCCTTGCAGGAAATAATATCGATATCAGGGCGCTCTCCCTTTCTGAGACCGAGGGCTTCGGCATTCTCCGCATCATTGTAGATGATGTCGTAGAGACCTGCTCCGTCTTAAAAAATTCCGGCTATGTGTGCAAGATTACTCCTGTAGTCATAGCGATGATCCCGGATGAGACCGGCGGTCTGAACAGGGTTCTTTCAATCCTTAAGGACGCGAATGTAAACGTGCGTTACATGTACGCGAGTCTCGGCGGCAAAGGCCTGCACAGGGCTCTGATGATTTTTAAGGTTGACAATGAGACAATAGCTGAGACATCTCTCCGCGAGGCAGGGATCAGCCTTATCGAGCAGACGGATGTAGATACGATATGATACAGGATATTTTTCCAGACAAGCTCTATAACCAGTATGACGCAAAAGCGGTCCCGTCAGAGGATTCGCCGGTTTATATCTTTAGAGGAGACAGTCTTCTGATAAACAAAGAGGGTGGCTTTTTGCTGCCCTCTTATTCTGATCTCGGTGAATATCTGTCGGAGAACGAAGGAGCAAAGGTCATTTTTCTTTTCAGGATAAATGAAGAGAAGAGATTTCTGCTGCTGCCACCTTTGAGCGGTGAGAATCAGTCTTTTATGTCGTCTCATGTGGATGGAGATAACAAGCCATTCCCATCGCCTTCTGAAGGTGGCGTTCATTTTTCGTATAGAAAAATATTTGACATCCGGATGAGCGGGCTCTGCCCGAAGACCGAGCTCTTCGCGATAACGACTGCCTTTCATCTGAATGTCTGGTATGGCTCGAACCGGTTCTGCGGCCGCTGCGCGGCTCCTCTCCAGCTCGCTGAGAAGGAGAGGGCGCTTGTCTGCCCTCATTGTAAAAATACCATCTATCCGAGGATAAATCCGGCTGTGATAGTTGCTGTCACAGATCATGACAGGATTCTGCTGACGAAGTACAGGGGGCGCGCGGATGTGCCTTTTTACGCGCTGATCGCAGGTTTTGTCGAGATCGGTGAGACTCTTGAAGAAACCGTGCAGAGGGAAGTTATGGAGGAAGCAGGTCTAAGGGTAAAGAACATCCGTTACTACAAGTCCCAGCCGTGGGGCAAGGCCAGTGACATTCTCTCCGGGTTTTTCTGCGATGTAGACGGCAGCACTGAGATCACGATGGAAGAGGATGAACTCTCTGTGGCTGAGTGGTGTGACCGTGACCAGGTCATCGGCCAGCCGGACGATATGTCGCTCACAAATGAAATGATGATGCTTTTCAGGGATGGCAGGGAACCGCAGTCCGCGTCTGTTTCCCGGTCATAGCGAGAGTATCTCAGAGATCAGCACGGCAACGAATTCATTCCTGCTGACTGATGGTGATTCATCATCTGAAAAAATGCTTCCAGCTGTGTCTCTGATCTCGGACGGGAAGTCGCGGGTTTTTGTCGAAAAATTAATGCCGATCCCCGTGATATACCAGAGAGGCTTTCTTAAGTCGGCGTCAAATCCGGCTTCAGTCAGGATTCCGCAGATCTTCCTGCCGTTTAATACACAGGAATTCGGTCTGGAAAATTCCGCTTTTTTGCCGCAGACCTTTCTTATGGTGCGGCAGATGCATTTTGCAACTGAAGAGGTTATTTTTCCAGGATCTTTGAGCTGCATCTGGTCCGGATACATGATGACGCTTAAATAGATGCCGCCGGCAGGAGATGAAAAGGAATTTCCGGTATGACCCCTGCCGCCGGTCTGGGATTCAGCCAGGACAGCCGTGCCATGTGGGGCACCCTTGGTAAGCTGTCGCAGAGCCTCTTTATTTGTCGAGTCTATCGAGTTAAAGACAAAGACATTCCCAGGATCGTAATCTGTCTTCATAGCTTCAAAGAATGGGATCATGCCCTCCCTGGAGAGTTTGTCCGAATGCTCTGACAGACAGTAACCCTTCTTCGTCGCGGCGGAGATATCGTAGCCCTTTTCACGCAGGGTGTTTATGGCTTTCCAGACTGAGTTCCTGGATATATCGAGCTCTTTGGCAAGCTCAGCTCCTGAGAACCATTTGCCACGGTTCCTTTCGAGACATTCAAGCACCATTTCAACAGTGGTCATAATTTACCTCTTCGATGATTCATTGTCACCTGATGATTTATTTTGTCACAACTATTATACGCCATTTCTGCGGGAAAAGGCATTTTTGAGGAAAGAAATTTATGAAAAATACGACGCTTTGCTATATTACCAGAGAAAACAGGGTTCTGATGCTTCATCGTACGAAGAAGCAGAACGATGTAAACGAAGGCAAATGGATAGGTGTCGGCGTGCATCTGGAGTCTGGCGAATCGAAAGAGATGTGTGTGATGCGTGAGGCCCGGGAGGAGAGCGGCCTTTCGCTTAATAGCCTGAACTACAGGGGTGTCGTTGATTTTTTCTCGGATAGATATGAGAGCGAGAGGATGTTTCTGTACACGTCCGATGACTTTGATGGCGAGATTCACGAATGTGATGAGGGTGATCTGGAGTGGATCGAAAAGGAACGGGTGAAGGATCTGAATCTGTGGGAAGGCGACAGGATTTTTCTCAGATATCTGGCGGAAGACGAGCCGTTTTTTCATCTGAAGCTTAAGTATGATGGAGATAAGCTGGTTTCGTCAAAGCTGATGCCGCGCGTGATCTTAGCGTCGCAGTCGCCGAGGAGGAGAGAACTCTTAGAGCAGATAGACATATTCCCGGAGATAATTCCGGGAGGAGTGGAGGAGTTCACGCTTGAGACAGAGCCGTCGGCAGTAGTGGAGGACCTCTCCGTTCAGAAAGCAAACGTGACTCTCTTAAAGCTGCTTCAC
>JBJELA010000223.1:0-2029 GCA_051878915.1 Candidatus Weimeria sp. | reverse complement strand
TTGCGGTAAAAAGCTTTAAGAATGCCCATCTGAGGCAGAAGCTTGAGGGAGTCGGCTGTGACTGCTTCGGCTACCTGACAGGCGCGTATATAAATGACCTGCCACAGTCAGACAAGTGGTTTCGAGTAGCCAACGGTGCTTTTGATGGTATCAAAATGAAGAAAAATATCCTTACCGTCGGAGGACGGGAGGTAGTGAACTGCCACAATGAATTTCTGCAGCATCTGCTGTGCGGCGGAATCATCACAGCCGGCTTATGGTGCGTATCAGTCATCTCAGTCATCTGGTCAGGACTCAGGCGGAAAAAAATATCCCCATTCCTCTTTGGCTTCATCGGATGGCTGGTCCAGTCAATGCTCAACAACCCGCACAACCTGCTGCTTACATTCGCGTTTATTTTTGCAGCGCTATCAGTTAAGAAAAATGATTGACGTAAATAAAAACCGGTAAAAAAAAAAGCGAGCCCCGAAAGGGCCCGCTTATTATCTGCCTTATTACTCATTTAAATGAGTTCTCTTCATGTAGTTATTCCCGTTCGTATCGTAGATACCGTAGTTGTTCTTTCCGTTGTTCTTTACCTGATAGAGGACCTTATCAGCGGCCCTTACCAGCTCGTTATAGGAACGGCCGGCTGAAGGATATACGGCAATTCCGATCGAGAGCGACGGGCATTCAGGCACATCCGTGATACGAAGACATCTCTCACGGTCATTCACCAGACTGAGAATTCCATGCGCTGTCTTCTGCAGCTGATAGACATCATCCACCTCTGGCAGGAAGGCTATGAACTCATCGCCTCCGTAACGGCCGATAGTCGCGATATCCGGGCAGCCCTGCTTGATAGAATCCGCTATATACTTCAGTATGGCGTCGCCTGCAGCATGGCCGTAGGTATCATTGAAGTGCTTGAAATTATCGACATCAAGGAACATCAGCGCGCAGTCATGAAAGGCTGAAAGCTGAAGCGTCTCATTTACAGTATGACGGACAACATCCTTATGGTACAGCTGAGTCAGCGAATCGATGTCACGCTCATGCTCGATCTTTCTCCTCGTCATGATATCAGCGAATTTGATCTGCATCATGTATGGACACAGAAAAGCGTTCGTGATCATAAAGATAATGACGCAGAGCAGGTCAAACTCAAAAAGCTTCGTAGACTTACTCAGGGCGGAGGCAAGGATCATCAGAACCTCGGCTGAGCCTGACAGAATAAACATATGCCACGGCAGGTCCGTGAAGACCAGCATGAATATGACTGTGCAGGCAATGAAGGTAACACAGGAGTAATGCTTTCCCAGAAAACCATCAAGAATAATAGTCGCGCCCAGCATTATAGCGGAAAACACGTATACCAGGGGAAGGCAGTACTTGGCCCTCGAATACGGAAATCCCAAAGCAGTATATGCTACTATACCTATGCATCCACTGAAAAAAATACAGGTGACAAACCTGATGTTCATCCCGGTATCTACCAGAAAGAAAATCCCCGCAAGAAAAAATAAGAGCATAGAGACAATAGAAAGCCTTTTTACAGCTCTAAGGTTTGATCTACCGGTTACACTCTTTTCCTCGTCATATATAGTTTTATCAATTGAGCCAAAAAAGATGTATTGGCCTAAATTATGCAATTTCATGGTCGTTCTGCCCCCTTCAGCAGCTCTTTTCTTTGCATATCTATAGAAACTATTCTACCACTTTTTTCGTAATAGTAAAGAATTTTTCGTAAATTTATGGTAAGATAGATTTATGAAAACCATAAATGACATCAAAAAGACCTTTATTTTATTAAAAATAAATTTCGGAGCCCTGGTCAGATACGAAATACTATACAAGCTTTTGTCTTTCCTGGTATTTTTTCCGTTTCTGGAACAGATGGAGAAGCTGTCACTTCGTTTTGCAAATGTTTATTACATCAGCAACTACAACCTCAGGATGGTCCTCCACTCGCCAGGATTCTGGGCAGCCATGGCGTTAGTCGTTTTACTGCTTGCGGTATTCATATCCCTGGAGTTCTTCGGAATATCAT
>JBJELA010000222.1:0-9680 GCA_051878915.1 Candidatus Weimeria sp. | reverse complement strand
CACTATGGGATAGAAGTCGTAGAACCTGGCGCCGGCTACTTAGCCTGCGGAGATACTGGAAAAGGAAAGCTTCTGGCGATAGAAGATATCGAGGAGCATATCCTTCTTAACGCGGCGTATGATCACGACCTCGCGGGCAAAAAGGTGCTGGTAAGCGCAGGTCCTACTCAGGAAGATATAGATCCGGTCAGATTTATCACAAATCATTCGACAGGACGGATGGGATACGCTGTAGCAAAAAATGCCGCACGTCGTGGCGCAGAGGTGACTCTGGTAAGCGGACCGGTCAGCCTTCCTGATCCGGTCGGAGTAAAGACGATTCATGTAAAAAGCGCCAGACAGATGTCTGACGAGATAACCGCGATAAGCGATGAGCAGGATATCATCGTGATGACGGCAGCTGTAGCTGATATGAGACCTGAAAAGGCGTCATCTGAGAAAATCCATAAGGTCACTATGCCGGATGCGATAAAGCTTACTACAAATCCGGATATACTCTCATACCTCGGAGCCAGGAAAACAGAGAACCAGAAGGTTGTCGGCTTTTCGATGGAGACAGAGAATCTCGTCGAAAATTCAAGGAAAAAGCTTAAGAAAAAGCACTGCGATATGATAGTGGCTAACTGTCTCCGTGAGGCTGGAGCCGGATTCGGCACAGAGACAAATGTAGTTACGCTTATCACAGATAAAAAATCAGAAGAGCTTCCGATCATGTCAAAGGACGAGGTCGCGGAAAAAATTTTTGATTTTCTTGAAAAAGATTGTTAAAATTCTTTAGTTTTGGTATAATGTCTTTTTGTCGGGAGAGAATGGAATTTTAAAAGGAGAAGAAATGAGCGTAGCAATTCTTACGGACACAAACAGCGGAATTACGCCTGAGGAAGCAGAGAAAAGGGGTATTTTTTCAATACCTACGCCGTTCTATATCAACGACAAGCTTTACTATGAGAGCGTTGACTTAGATCATGAGAAGTTCTACGAGCTTCAGGCAGCGGACGCTGAGATCCATACTTCCATGCCGCTTGTCGGAGACGTCTTAGACGAGTGGAACAGGCTTCTGAAGGATTACGACGAGGTAGTTTACATTCCTCTTTCATCAGGACTTTCATCATCGTGTGAGACAGCACAGATGCTTTCAGAGGATGATGATTACGATGGAAGGGTTTTCGTAGTAAATAACCGCAGGATCTCAGTTACCATGAAGCTGTCTGTCATAGAGGCCAAGGCTCTTGCGGATCAGGGAAAGAGCGGAGCGGAGATCAGGGAATACCTGGAGAAGACAGCAGGAGATTCTTCGATTTACATCACACTCAATACTCTTAAATACTTAAAGAAGGGCGGCCGTATCACACCTGCAGCTGCAGCAATCGGTTCTCTTCTTCATATCAAGCCGATTCTTACGATTCAGGGAGACAAGCTCGATAAATTCGCGATGGCCCGCACCATGAAGCAGGCCAAGCAGATGATGCTTGACGCTATAAAGAAAGATACAGAGGAGAGATTCGCTGATCCGGACGGAAGCGGCTGCGTCATGTCGATCGCTCATACAAATAACCGCGAGGAGGCTGAGAAATTCCGTGAGGAGCTTCTGGCCATCTATCCTGACAGGCAGGTCATTATTGACGAGCTCTCGATGGTTATAGCCTGTCATGTCGGACCGGGCACACTGGCCGTCACGACATCGAAGAGCTTTATAAAGGAGATATAAACAGCCGAAAGGCGTTTATAAGTGCCGTAATACTTGCGGATCCCGTCTTTTACAACGGAGAAGGCCTGGCACGATCATATTTTATAGGAGGTATTTATATGGTTAAGGCAGTTGTAGGAGCTAACTGGGGCGACGAGGGCAAAGGCAAAATCACCGATACCCTCGCAAATGAAGCGGATATCGTCATCCGCTTTCAGGGAGGAGCCAATGCAGGGCACACTATCGTGAATGAATACGGCAAGTTTGCGCTGCATCTTCTTCCGTCAGGAGTATTTCATCAGAATATCACGAACGTGATCGGAAACGGTGTTGCCTTTGATATCGACAAATTCCTGAATGAGCTGAATGATATCGAGTCAAAGAACGTACCGAAGCCGAACATCATCGTAAGCGACAGGGTACAGGTCCTGATGCCGTATCACATCCTCTTCGATACGCTTGAGGAGGCAAGGCTCGCAGGAAAGTCCTTCGGCTCTACCAAGTCGGGAATCGCGCCATTCTATTCAGACAAGTACGCGAAGATCGGCTGGCAGATAAACGAGTTCTATCAGGACGATGATGCACTTATGGAAAAAATAAACCACATCGCTGATATTAAGGACGCTCTCCTGGTAAATCTCTACCACACAGATCCGATCGACAGAAAGGGAATGCTTGAGTGGATAAAGGAGAGGAGAGACAGGATCCGTCCTTATCTTGCGGATGTGCCGAAGTTTTTAGAGGGTGCGTTAAAGGAAGGAAAGACAGCTCTCCTCGAGGGACAGCTCGGAACCATGAAGGATCCTGATTTCGGTATCTATCCTATGGTTACATCCTCTTCACCTATCGCAGGATTCGGAGCTATCGGAGCCGGAATCCCGCCTTATGAGATAAAGCAGATAGTAGTTGTTTCGAAGGCATATTCATCAGCAGTCGGAGCAGGTGAGTTTGTATCAGAGATCTTCGGCGATGAAGCTGTATCTCTCAGAAATCACGGCGGAGATGGCGGCGAGTACGGAGCTACTACCGGAAGACCGAGAAGAGTCGGCTGGTACGACTGCGTTGCAAGTAAATACGGATGCAGACTTCAGGGCTGCACGGATGTAGCGCTTACAGTATTAGACGATCTCGGATACCTGGATGAGATCCCTGTCTGCGTGGCATACGAGCTCGATGGAAAGCAGATCACTGATTTCCCGGTAACAAAGGACTTAAAGAGATGCAAGCCAGTATATAAGGTTATGCCGGGCTGGAAGTGCGATATAAGAGGAATCAGGGAATTCGAAGATCTGCCACAGGAAGCGCAGGACTATGTGAACTTCATCGAGCAGCAGATAGGATATCCTATCACGATGGTAAGCAACGGACCGTCCCGTGACGACATCATCTACAGAGTAAGTCCGCTCAACAGATGATTTTCATACAATAGTCACAATTTCAGCTAAAAATAGGCACAGCTTTTAACTATTATAAAAGCTGTGCCTTTCTATTTTATTAAAAAAGGAGAATTATGCTAAAAGTAGAACATCTGACAAAGAAGTACGGAAAGCGTACGGTTGTGGATGACCTGAGCTTTACCGCGGAAAAGGGTGAAATCCTTGGACTTCTCGGACCTAATGGAGCCGGAAAGTCTACGACTATGAACATGCTGACAGGTTACCTGGCACCCGATAAGGGTTCTATCGAGCTCGATGACAAGGACCTGATCAATCCAAAGAACAGGAAAAAGGTTCTGATCGGATATATGCCTGAAATACCGCCTCTCTACAATGATATGACGGTTAAGGAGTATCTGATCTTTGCCGCTGAGCTTAAGGGCATCAAGCGCTCTCTGGTAAAGACGAGGGTAGACGAGGTTATGGAACAGTCCTCTGTAACTGATGTAAAGGACAGGATAATAAAGAATCTCTCCAAGGGCTACAGACAGAGAGTGGGATTCGCCTGCGCTGTTCTGGGAGATCCTGAGCTCATTATACTTGACGAGCCTACTGCAGGTCTTGATCCGAGACAGATAGTAGCTATGAGAGAGCTTATTTTATCGCTTAAAAAGGATCATCTCGTAATCCTCAGCTCACATATCCTCTCAGAGATAGAGGAGGTCTGTGATCATGTGCTTATCATATCAAAGGGTAAGCTCGTTCTTTCGGATAATACAGAGCATCTTCTTGAAGAACATAATGATGAGTCTCTTGAGGATGTCTTCCTTGAGCTGACTGATGAGTCTGCTGAAAATCTCAGGGAACAGAAGGCACTTTCTTCGAGATTCGAGGATGACGAAAAGACTGATGAAGAAGATTCAGATGAAGCAGAGTCGGATGAAGATACCGGCAGATCTGAGGATGACGTCACAGATGACGATGAATCTAAGGATGATCAGGCTTCGGATGATGATAATACTTCTGAAAAAAAGAAGGCTGACGCCGACGCGGATGTCGAGGATGATGACGACGGAGACGATGAAGATGAAGATGATGATGACGGTGAAGAAGACGATGAGTTTGAGGAGGACGAAGAAGAATGAAGGCAATATTTAAAAGAGAATTTCTGTCGTTTTTCAGAGGAATCACTGGATGGCTTTTCATCGGTATCAATCTGGTGCTTTATGGACTCTATTTTACCGTTTATAATCTGATGCAGGGGATTCCGTCGATAGCATACGCCATAAATGGAATGTCGTTTATTTTTCTTATAACGGTACCTATCCTTACGATGCGTGTATTCGCGGCGGAGCGCAGGGATAAGGTCGACCAGCTGACGATGACCTCTCCTGTCGGAGTAGGCAGCATTGTCGTAGGAAAATACCTGGCACTTGCCTGCTGTTTCGCGATAGTTGTAGCATTTATCGGGGCGTCACCTTTTGTTTTAAGGCTCTATGGCTCGGTATCGCTTAAAGAGAACGGCACCGCAGTATTAGGACTTCTGCTCTATGGACTTACGCTTCTTGCGATAGGACTTTTTTCATCCGCACTCACATCGAATGTCATAGTCAGCGCGGTTATTTCTTTTGGTCTTATACTTCTGGGGTATCTGTCATCTTCAATCGTCAGCGCGCTTTCCCTTGGTGGAATCCTTGAAAAAATATTCGGCTGGTATGACTTTATCACGCCGCTGTCAGATTTCCTGTCGGGAAGCCTTTCACTCAAGAATGTAGTCTACTATCTCTCGATAATAGCTCTCTGTCTCGTACTTACGACTCAGATAATCCTTAAGAGAAGATACACGATTTCAAGGAAGAGGCTCACTGTTTCAGCCTTTTCAATGATCACCATCGTGGCAGTCCTTGCTGTTGTCGTAGGCGGTAATTTTGCCATGACAAAGGTACCTGACAAGTATTCTGTCTATGATATGACAAAGAAGAAGTTCTATACTCTTTCAGACAAGACTAAGAATATCCTCTCAAAGCTTGACAAGGATGTGACCATCTACTGCCTCGCGAAGAAGTCATCTCTGACATATGACTATGAGATTACACTTATAAAGACGCTTGACCAGTACGCGGCGCATTCAGATCATATAAAGGTAAAATACATCGATACCTCAAAGAACCCTACCTTTGCCTCAAAGTACACTGATGAGGACCTTTCAAGCGGAAGCCTTATCGTGGTAAGCGGTGACAAGAGCAGAACGATCGACGTATCTGATCTTTATGAGACAGAAATAGATTATTCTTCTTACTCACAACAGGTTACCGGCTACGATATCGAAGGTCAGGTTACCAGCGCGATCAATTACTTAAGCGCTGAGAACCTCGCTAAGGTCTATACGCTCACAGGACATGATGAGCCAACGCTTTCGTCGACATTTACAAAGACACTTACAAAGCTCAACGCTGAGACAGAGGAGCTCAATTTCTTAAAGGAGGACAAGGTTCCTGATGACGCCGACGCAGTGATCATCTTTGGACCGCAGTCAGACCTCTCTTCTGATGATGTGGAAAAGCTTGATGAATATGTAGCTGGTGGAGGAAAAGTATTCGTAGGCCTCGACGTCTTAAAGAGCGCTGATGAGACGAACCTGAACAAATTCCTCAATGACAACGGGATCAAGGCTACCGCGGGACCTGTGGCAGAGACTGATGCCAACTACTACTACCAGACACCGTACTTCCTGCTTCCTACTGTAAAGGATACGAAGGCCACAGCAGACGTATCCGGTGATCTTCAGGTATTTGTACCGCTTTCAGCAGGTCTTACAAAGATCAAGACTGACGGAGTCAAATTTACAACGCTTATTACCACAAGCGACAAGGCTATAGCAAAGAACTCGCTGACTGATTCAGATTCGATTCAGAATGCTATTTCTGATACAAATAAGGTAACAAAGGAGTCAGGAGACGAACAGGGAAAGTTCGCGCTCGGACTTGTAGCAAAGAACAGCAAAAAGGGTGTTGTTGCAGCCTTTGGCTCTGTATATACTTTTACGGACCAGATGAATCAGCAGGTATCAGGAAGAAATGCCACGCTGTTCTCAGACGTGTTTGCCTACCTGCTTCCATCAGACAGCGGAGAATCTGTAAGTATTCCGTCTAAATCAATAGACTCGACAGCACTTGCGATAAATGCTTCAGGTATCAGGATATTCGGACTTCTCTTCGGTATTTTCCTGCCGCTTGCTATAATCGTCTATGGTATTGCAGTCTGCATCATAAGGAAGAGAAGATGAGTAAAATAACAGCTGTTGTCCTTGCCGCCGGCAAGGGCAGCAGGATGAAAAGCGATATACCAAAACAGTTTCTGGATGTAAATGGAAAACCGCTTCTGGCTTACAGCCTTGAGACATTTGAAAAAAGCGAGGCTGACCAGATAGTCCTTGTCACTGCGGAGGAGAGCACAGGCCTATGCAGTGACATAGTAAAAAAATACAAGATTTCCAAATGTACTGATGTGACAGTCGGCGGAAGCGAGAGAGCAATCTCCGTTTACAATGGAATAAAAAAGGCCACTGGTGACTATGTCCTTATCCATGACGGTGCAAGGCCTCTTATCTCACAGAGGATCATTTCCTCCATAGTTGAGGCTCTAAGGGATCATCCTGCTGTAGTTCCGGTTATCCCTGTGAAGGATACCATAAGACAGGTAAGTCCGGATGGCAGCTTAAGTGAAGCGTTTGACAGGTCTACGCTTTTCGGAATGCAGACGCCGCAGGCATTTTTACGTGAAAAATTTACTGAAGCCTACGAGAAGCTTATCGCTGATGGCGTTGATTTTTCAAAGATAACTGATGATGTGATGATAATGGAAAAGGCTTTCGGGATTCATGCTTTCCCGGTGGATGGAGAAGAGATGAATAAAAAAATAACCACGCCTGAAGATCTGGCGTGGCTTAAATCTCTTGTTTAATCTTTTTTGGAGTCCTTATCTGTATTCTTTGTGGCTTCATCGAATTCTGAGTTGTCCGGTTTTGCAATCTTTAAGAAAATGCGGATCACCCAGAGAAAGACAGGAATGATCACTGTTGCGACTACTGAAGCCTTGAAGAGCGTCATGGAGTGCGGATCATCAGTCAGGGCAAAAACTATAGTAAGCACATACATGAAAACCAGCAGCACGATAGCCACTATTCCGAAAATCTGTTTTAATTTCTGCATGAATTTTCTCCTTTGCGCATATATTAAGAGAAAATGTGAGTCTTGTCAATAGACTTCTTTTGTGATAAAGTATGTGAGTTGTTAAATAAAAGGAGGTATTAAAGTTGGCATTATTAGACGAATGGAAAGCAGTAGCCTATGACAATAAACAGGACAGATATCATCTCGAGAAATTCTGGGATGATTATTTTAAGAAGGAAAAGAGCGTTTATGAGATCCTTCTGAAGGAGCCTGATAAGGTCTATAAGGGCACAGTTCACGAGCTTGCTGAGCAGTTCGGACTTACTGACCTCGAGATGGCCGGATTCCTCGATGGTATCCAGGAGAGCCTTAAGGAAGAGAACCCTATCGATACGATGGAGGCTGATACTGAGGTTCAGCTCGGATATGACCTGGAGAAACTCTACCGCAACATGGTAGACGCAAGGGCTGACTGGCTTTACAATCTTCCTGAGTGGAACAGTATCTACTCACCTGAGCAGCAGAAGGAGCTGCTGTTAAACCAGAGAAAATCTCACACAGTTCATGTGAAGAAGATCGGCCGCAACGATCCATGTCCTTGCGGTTCAGGAAAAAAGTACAAATTCTGCCATGGAAGAAAGGGCGCAGAGCCGCTTCCTGGATATGAGCAGTAAAACGAGAAGGGGGCTGGTCCCCCTTTTTGTGTTCTTGAATTTATCTTAACGTGAATAGTAACAATTCGCGCTTCTGGTGCAGCTTTTGTAAAAAAACGGGGTGATAAAACGAAAATGATGTGTTATAATCATTACGTTTGTGAAACAGTAAACAGTTGATTTTTTGGAGGCATTACTCATGGCAAAGAAACCATACGTACTTCTTATAATGGATGGCTTCGGTTTAAATGATAACCCGAAGGCAAATGCAGTAGCTCAGGCTGATACTCCTGTACTCGACGGACTCGTAAAGCAGTATCCGTTCGTAAAGGGAGCAGCTTCCGGACTTGCTGTAGGTCTTCCTGATGGACAGATGGGAAACTCTGAGGTAGGACATATGAATATGGGCGCGGGACGCATCGTATATCAGGAGCTTACCCGTATCACCAAGTCTATCGAGGACGGTGATTTTTTCAAGAATGAGGAGCTTGTTGGCGCATTTGAGAATGCCAGAAAGAACGGAAAGAGTGTTCATCTCTGGGGACTTCTCTCAGACGGCGGCGTTCATTCACACAACACTCATCTCTATGCGCTTCTTGAGATGGCAAAGAGACAGGGCGTAGAGAACGTCTATGTACACTGCTTCCTCGACGGCCGTGACACTTCGCCTACAGCTGGCAAGGGTTACATCGCCGAGCTTGAGGAGAAGATGAAGGAGATCGGTGTTGGAAAAATAGCCACTATCAGCGGCCGTTACTACGCCATGGACCGTGATAACAGATGGGATCGAATTGAGAAGGCTTACAGAGCCCTGACAAAGGGTGAGGGCAATGAAGCCGCTTCCGCAATGGAGGCTATCGAGGCCTCATACGCTGCTGACAAGACAGATGAGTTCGTCATCCCTTGTGTAATAAAGGAAAACGGAAAGCCTGTCGCAACTGTACAGGATGGAGACAGCGTCATCTTCTTTAACTTCCGTCCGGACAGAGCCCGTGAGATGACAAGGGTTTTCTGCGCTGATGAGTTCGACGGCTTCGACAGAGGCGAGAGAGTAAAGACAGACTATGTCTGCTTTGTACAGTATGATGACACTATCCCGAATACAAAGATCGCTTTCAAGAAAGAGGAGCTTACTAATACCTTCGGCCAGTTCCTTGCTGACCACGGTATGACTCAGGCCCGTATCGCTGAGACTGAGAAGTATGCCCATGTAACCTTCTTCTTCAACGGCGGAGTTGAGGAGCCGAACAAGGGCGAGGACAGGATCCTCGTAAAGAGCCCTAAGGTCGCTACCTATGATCTCCAGCCTGAGATGAGCGCTCCGGAGGTCTGCGACAAGCTCTGCGCAGCGATAAGAAGCGGTGACTACGATGTCATAATCATCAACTTTGCAAATCCTGATATGGTCGGCCACACAGGAGTCCTTCCGGCAGCCATTAAGGCAGTCGAGACTGTGGATACCTGCGTTGGAAAGGCTGTAGAAGCTTTAAAGGAGATGGACGGCGTTATGTTCATCTGCGCTGACCACGGAAACTGCGAGCAGGAGATTAACTACGAGACAGGCGAGCCGCTGACAAGCCACACTACAAACCCTGTTCCGTTCATCCTTGTAAACGCGGATCCTTCATACGGACTTCGTGAGGGCGGAAAGCTCTGCGATATCGTTCCTACTCTTATTGAGCTTATGGGAATGGAAAAACCGAAGGAGATGACAGGACAGTCACTCCTTATAAAGAAATAAAGAAAAGGCAGTAAGTAAACGAAAAGTACAGAAAGGAAAAAGAATGAAAGA
>JBJELA010000221.1:0-2039 GCA_051878915.1 Candidatus Weimeria sp. | reverse complement strand
ATAAGACACATCACGGCACATGAAAACATCACCTTCGGCGAGGTGGCGGCAGCATTCGGATTACTGCTCTGTATAGCGGTTTTCTTAGACCGTAATAATAACCTGCGCTCATTCCGCGTCATGTGCACTGTCACAGTGCTCTCAGATATAGCGGATCTTCTGGCTACCTATGTATCATTTACCATAAACCCGGCATTTCCGCAGGCTCATTTTATAGTCCTGCTCTTAAACACCATAAACTACTGCGGATTCGGGTGCATAGCGTTTACGCTTTTTAAGTACCTGCGAAGCTATATGAGGCCTACGGCCGGGCTTCATCTGGCAAATGAGGCTATGAATGGCATTTTTGTGCTCTATCTGGTTCTCCATGTGATAAATCTGTTTTATCCATATATCATAGACTTTGATTTTACGACAAAGCAGTTCATCAGGACACCGTTCTCCTATATCATCGGATACGGCATTCCTCTGCTTCTGGTAACCCTCACGCTGGTGATCATGGTCCTGCACAACAGGGAATATACACAAAGGCAGAAGATGACGCTTACGGTAAGCTACCTGATAGTCCTGGCCGGGGTTCTGGTACAGGCATTTGTAAACGCCAGGGTGCTTATAGCCCATGGCACAGGCGTGATCGCCGTATTCATCGAATATTTTGCCCTTGAGTCGCCTGACTACAGAAGAATGTCAGAGCTGCTGAAGGAAAGCCAGGAGGCGCAGCAGAAGATCCGCGAGGCGCAGAGGGCAAGGGACGACCTGTTTGCCGGAATGACGCACGAGATCAGGACTCCGCTTAACGCTGTCATAGGGATCGACCAGCTGGTAAGCATGGAGGACAACGATGAGGTAGTACAGGTTCTTGCCAGAAAAATAAAAAATGAAGGCGAGACAGTGCTTTCTGTTGTAAACAGGATATTAAATCAGGCGGCGGACGCGGCAGGCAGCAAAAAGACCGGAGACTTTACGTCAGTGCCGGACCTTTCAGGAAAGAGCGTACTAAGCGTCGATGATACTCCGATAAATTTAAAAATAATCGAGGGCCTCTTAGGACTTACCGATGCCGCTTTAGTATCTGTGGGCAGCGGACAGGAGGCGCTTCAGAAAATGCGGGAGCAGCACTTTGACATAGTCCTTTTAGATCATCAGATGCCTGGAATGGATGGCATGACTGTCATGAAAAAAATAAAAGAGTCGGACCTTAAGGGCGACTCGATCATAATAATGATAACAGGAAATAACAGCGAGGAGTACCGCAGGATGTATCGGGATGCCGGCTTCGACGGCTATGTGACAAAGCCTGTCAGAAAGGAAGAGCTTTACAGCGTCATTAATTCCCTTCTGAATGGAAAGGAGAGCGCGTGATGTTTGATGTGCCGGTAAATATCTTTTATAATGTCGACTCAGTTGTCTTTGATATAATCCTTCAGTTCTTTCTGATAAGACAGTATGGAAATACGATGCCTCACAGCATGGCGTTCAGAAAGTGGCTTCTGACCACTATGGTGGCTTCGGTTTCTGACGCTGTTCTGCGTACTGTTTTCACAATGGAATCCATCAGTGCATCTGCGAGGATTCTGTATTTTGCCCTGGATTTTGCCATAGCAGAGACAGCGATGTTTATGATGATCAGATACGCTTATGTCTACTACATGGGAAAGAAGACGCGCAGGACAAAGCTGCTTGTGGCCTGTGGAGTAGCTGCCGCGGTGATCATTACCTGTATTTTTATCTCAGACAAGGGATTCTTCGCGCTGTTTCTTACGTCCTTCCTTCTGTATGTGATCTTTCTGGCTGTCGAGTCAAGGGATTACAAGCAGATCAAGATCCTGATGGAGAGAGTTGAAAATGAGAATAAGGAGGCGGAGATTGAGACAGAGGCAAAGGAGAAGCTTTTTGCTGACGTTTCTGAAAAAATAAGCGTGCCGCTTCACATGATCCGTGTCGACGCCATGCATATGGAGCAGGCATCAGGAAAGTCACAGACCAAGGAATACGCCAGGCAGATACTCTCGTCAAGTGAGATGCTCGGATTTCTGATC
>JBJELA010000220.1:0-2039 GCA_051878915.1 Candidatus Weimeria sp. | reverse complement strand
AGGACTCATTTGTTACAGCAAGAGTTGTTCCTGATACTTTGTATTTACCATTCCATCCGCTTACGACAGTGATTTTTTTATTGAAGTCGCAGCTAAAGTTCCAGGATGTAATATCACTGTCAGAGGTGTTCGTTACCGTGATATCATACTGGACTACAGTCTTCCCATCCTGTTCCCAGCTGCTTGATGGCTTCATCGTGTATTTGATGGAACCTGAAGTGCCTGTGATGACTTTCTCTCCAGCGACGGCAGAGGTGTTGGAATCAGAACTATCAGAATCAGGATTGTCATAATCATACTTTGTTGTGTTCAGGACAGAAGCGTTCTTGCCGGTAAGTGTCTTGAAGAGCCACTTCCCTGATTCTCTCAGATCACTGTTCTTAAGGCCTGAGGTCTTATTGCATGAAGGCTTAAGCATCGAGGCAGATTCATCCTTGTTACTCAGGCTCCACATGCAGTAGGAGATACCATATTTGTTAAGAGTTTTGATCCAGGTATTGGCGCTCTTCTCATCGACTGTACCATTACCTGATGCGTCGCAGATTCCGAATTCGGTAACAAAGATGGGAAGCTTTTTCTTTACCGCAGCGACCATTTTGTTTCTCAAGTCATCTTTGTGTGTAGCTGCGTAGAAGTGCAGGGTGTACATCACATTCTTGAATTTAAGCGGGCTGGCAGCAGCCTTGTCCACATCCTGAGACCAGGTAGGAGTGCCGACGATGATTATGGCATCCGGGTCATTTTTCCTGATGACTTTGATTACTGAGTTGGCATACTTCTTGATGTCGTCCCATGAGGTATTGCCATTCGGCTCGTTGCAGATCTCATAGATCACATTCTTTGATTTCTTGTATTTCTTCGAGATATATTTAAAAAATGCCTTTGCCTCTTTTTTATGCATGTTCGGGTTGTTATCACTTAAAATATGCCAGTCAACAATCACATACATGTCAGCCTTTGTCGCATAATCAATACCATTGCAGACAAGCTTTTTTAAATCCTTCTGGCTGCCACCTGAAGTGTATCCGTTGTATTCGGCAGTGTACATAGCAAGTCTTATGACATCAGCGTTCCATTTCTTACTGAATTCTTTGAACAACTTTTGATTTACATACTGCGGGTACCAGTTGATGCCGTGTGTGCTGATTCCGCGAAGCTGGACTGCCTTACCCTTAGAGTTTACGAGGCGGCCTTTTTTCACCTTGAGTGCGCCGTCCTTCGAAGGACGGGCAACCGACTCATAGGATATCTGCTTTTTGTCAGAGGTCTTTGTCGAAGACTCAACTGCAGCGTTTTTTTCTTTGGAAACTGTTTTCATAGAACTCCTTTCTAATGAGGTATCGCTTGCGAAAACACTGTCCGCAGAAGCTGTCTGCGCGCTTCCGGTTGAGCCGCATCCAATCGATGAAAAAAGAAATACACCCGCGAGCAATAATGCCCAGATTTTTTTGGAAAAAGTTTTCATCATCGTCACCTTCCCTTTTAGTTTATAATTATCCGACACAAGGTCTTACAGGTTTGTGCTTCCTCTCTTACAGGACTTGATCGAATTTGATTTAAGCTTTGTCTTTGAGCTGTTGGAATAGATTGCTATACCGAATCCCTTACCTGATGAGATCTTATTTGAAACGATCTTCTTCGCGGTGGATTTGTTGTAGACATTTATTCCGTTGTTTGCAGGCTTAGTGATCGTGTTTGACTGGATCAGGTCTACGACCGTGCTGTCGTCGAGGCCGATGCCGTATTTCTTTGCAGATGTTATTGTATTTGACTTAATGGTCTTTACCGTTGAGCCACTGAATATATAGATACCATTAACAGCAGGACTTGAAATCTTGTTACTGCTTATCGTTGTGGTGGAAGCCTGCTCTATATCGATTCCGTATTTGCCAGCTGACTTTACAGTATTTCCAGAGATTGATGAAGCTGATGATTTAGTATTCAGGTAGATTCCGTTAGTAGAGGCATTTATGATAGAGTTCTTTGTAATTGAGTTGGAGGTGCTTCCTTCCCTCAGCTGAATTCCGTAAAATGAAGAA
>JBJELA010000219.1:0-9742 GCA_051878915.1 Candidatus Weimeria sp. | reverse complement strand
TGAGACGGGCTGCGTCTCTTATCGGTGACGACCTTGGCCTTCTCAGAAAGAATATCAGACGACGCGGCTATATCGATGAGGTGAAGTCCCTTATCTCGGAACTGATGCAGTACGGCTATGAGCCGTCAGATGTCGCAGAGATGGCTGAAAGGAGCGGACTTCCGAAGACTTTTAAGGAAAAGGCTTCAGATATAGAGAAGCTATACAGTAAGTTCCTTGAGCTTCTCGACGAATCTACATTTATTCAGGAGCAGGTGCTCTCACTGCTTTGCGATGTGGCAGATCAGTCAGAGATACTGAGGGATTCGGTGATCGTACTCGACGGCTATACAGGCTTTACTCCTGTGCAGAAGGAATTCCTTACGAGACTGGTGCCGATCGTAGACACCATCTATGCCTGCGTGACCTGTGATAAGGACTGTGATCTCTACACTGCGGGTGATGAGGAAGAGCTCTTCTATATGCCACGCTCTGAGGCAGCGTTTCTCAATGGACTGAAGGGCGCTGACATAAAGGAGCCGGTATTTATAGATGGAACATCTGGCAGGTTCAAGGATGGCGGGCCACTCGCCTTCTTAGAGGAGAACCTGTTCAGGGAAAAGAAGATCAGTCCACACCTGTGTGCAGGTGCCGATTCAGACAGGGCCATCGAGCTTTTGCAGCTTCGCGACATAAAACAGGAGCTTACCTTTGCGGCGGAGAAGATCCACCAGATGGTAAGAAATGATGAGAGTCTGCATTACCGTGATTTCGCCATCATCTGCCCGGACAGCACGAGCTACAGACATTTCGTGAAGCAGATCTTTGACGCGCAGAAAATCCCTGTATTCCTCGATGAGAGACAGGAGGCACTCTTTAACCCTCTGACAGAGTTTGTCGACGCGGCTCTTGATATGGTAAAGAGACGTCTGTCATATGAGAGTGTCATGAGGTTCCTGCGCAGCGGACTTGTGCCGTTATCTGCGGAGGAGACGGACATCCTCGACAATTATCTCTATGAGGCATCCTTCAGAAATACCAGGTTTCTGTCAGATCAGTTCAAGAGGAAGACTCAGGATTTTACAGAGGATGAGCAGTTTGAGGAGCTGAATGCGATTCGGGTGAAGATTTCTGAGCCTGTTATGAAATTCTACAATGCCCAGAAGAAAAAAAACACCACAGTCAAAGACCGGCTTACTGCGCTGTTTGAGCTTCTTATGACTTTTAAGGCTGAAGAACAGCTTAATGCCTTTGCTGACCAGAAAAAGTCCGACGGTGATATGGTTGCGGAGGATCTCTACCGCAGGATTTACAAGTATCTGTGCGGACTGGCTGATCAGATGGCAGACCTTCTCGGAGACCAGAGCGTAAGTCTGTCTGATTTTAAGGATATGCTGCTTGACGGCATGGATCAGATAAAGCCTGCGACCGTCCCGAAGAGCAATGATACTGTGATCTTCGGAGATCTCGAGCGTACGAGACTTTCAGATATCAGAGTACTTTTCCTGATCGGTGCCGGAGATGACCAGATACCGATGGCAGGCTCTGACGCGGGTATTTTTTCAGAGGAGGAGAGGATCATCCTCAAAGAGAATGGGTTTGAGCTGGCCCCGACAGAGCGGGAGAGGTCTGCCCAGCAGAAGTTCTATCTCTATCTGGTTCTTACCAGGCCGACACAGAAGATCTTTATCACTTATCACGAGGCTGGAGGTGACGGAGAGGCCCCTAAGGCTTCATACCTGTTTGAGGAGATAAAGAGGCTGTTTTCGGATGCTGATATTGTAAGAGTAAGCTCCGATGATCCGGTCTTCATGGAGACGGGCAACAGTGCTGATGTCGTGATGACCAGGGGACTCGAGCAGCTTGTAAACGGTGAGTACAATGATTCTGTTATGAACCGTACAGCATCGCTTCTTGCCGCAAAGCGGCTTTCAGGTAAAAGTCTTGAGGCGGATTCATTTATAAATGCCGCATTTTCAGAAAATAAAAAGACAACGCTCAGGCAGGCGGTAACTGATGCCCTGTACGGAACCGATCTGACCATGTCTGTAAGCCGTCTCGAGACCTTCGCGAAGTGCCCGTGCTCCTATCTGCTTACGTATGGACTCAAGCTTCTTCCGAGGAAGAAGAATGAGTTCGCGTCTCTTGATCTCGGAAACCTCTATCATGGCGCCATCGAGAAATACGCAAAAGGCCTTAAGGCCGATAATCTTTCCTGGGACGCTGTGGATGCTGATGAGATGCAGCGAAGACTAAAAGGCAGCTTCGATGAGGAGCTTAAGAGCTTCGCGGGCAGCGAGCTTTTTGAGGATGCCAGGGAGGATCATTTTTCAAAGCAGGCGTTTTCCAATCTGCTTCTTAACACTCAGGTCATGACTGAGGCACTGAAGGCCGGAAGCTTCGCTCCGTCGTATTTTGAGATGGCACTTAAGAATCTCTGTACAGACGATGAGCTGACCTTTGACTTAGGTAACAGTCACAGCCTTACCCTTGAAGGCAGGATTGACAGGATCGATCTGGTAAAGAAGGGCGACCGCACCTTTGTGAAGATTATCGACTATAAGACGGGAGACAATAAACTCGATGGAACTCTGATTTATCAGGGCATTCAGCTGCAGCTGCTTCTTTACATGGATATGGCCGTAAAGGGCCTTGCGAAAAAAAACGGAGCCGAGGTACTTCCGGGCGCGGCATTTTACTATATGATAAAGGATCCTACTATATCCCTGGATAAAGTAAAACCTGGCTCTGACATAACACTTGAGATAGAAAAAATGCTCAGACCGTCAGGTGTTGTGATAAATGACGGAATCATCATTGGGGCTCTGGATGAAAACCTGGTTACACAGCCGTCCTATCATTCTACTGCTGTGTCACTTGCTTCCAGAAAGGACTTGTCACCAGCCAGTTCTGACTCGCTTGTTTCGGCAGAGGATTTTGGACTGATCAGGCAGTTTGCGCAGAAAAAGGCATTATCCCTTGCGGGAGAGATAGTAAAGGGCAATGCGTCTGTCCTCCCTTATAAGAGAGGTGATGACACAGGCTGTAAGTATTGTATTTACAGGGGTGTCTGCCATTTTGACACAAGACTCAGAGGCTTTTATTACAGGGACATTGGTCACTCTCTTGATATAGATCAGGCAGATGGTAAAAAGCAGGTGGACGGTACAGAACAGACAGACAGTAAAGAACAGACAGAAGACAAGCAACAGAAAAGTACAAAAATATCTACGCTTTTGGTAAAAATAAAAAGTGAGCTCAGTACAGGAAAGGAGAATGACTGATGAAATGGACAACTGATCAGCAAAATGTCATAGATTCAAAGGACCAGTCACTCCTTGTGACTGCGGCAGCAGGCAGCGGAAAGACTGCGGTACTGGTCCAGAGGATTATTTCAAGACTTACTGACGAGAAGGATCCCTGGGATATCGATGACCTTCTGGTCGTTACTTATACTAATGCGGCTGCCAGAGAGATGAAGGAGAGGATATATAAGGCTCTCAATGATAAGCTGTCAGAACATCCCGCAGACCATCGTATCAGAAGCATGCGTGACCGGGTATTTTCCTCCGATATCAGGACTATTGACAGCTTCTGCAAGAATGTGGTTTCCGAGTATTTTTCACAGATAGATATGGATCCTGATTTCAGGTACATGGACTCTGGTGAGACCACACTGCTTCAAAAGGATGTGCTCGATGAAATGCTCCGCGAGGAGTACGGGAATGCAGAGGAGAACAGCGCGTTTCTTACGCTCTCGGATATTTTTTCATCGAAGGGCAATGATTCGGCCTTATCTGAGATCATCTTGAATCTCTATGTGAAGGCCCAGGCCTGTCCGTGGGTGCAGAAATACTATGATTCACTTGAAAAAAACGTGGCGGAAGTGGATGAGACGTCTGTAGTAAATACATTATGGATGAAGAGTCTTACAGACCTCGTAAAGGTCTCTGCAGCGGATATAAAGGCCAGAGCCGAGTCTCTTCTTCGTAAGGCACAGGCCGTGAAAAGTACAGGATATTTTGATAAGGTGATCATTAATCTTACTTCAGATGTTACGTTCCTTGATTCTTTTTCAAAGGCTGATAATTACCAGCAGATGTTCGAGCTGTCATGCACCGGTGATTTCGGCGGCGGTGTAGGGAGACAACAGGTAGGAAACAAGGCACCCGGTGATATTAAAGAGATTGCTGACGGCTTTAAGACAGAAAGAGACGCGTATAAGAAGTTCTTCAATGACAAAATAAAAGCTCCGTTTCTTTCGAAATCCCCGGCTGAGATAGCGGCTGAGGAGAATGCGAAGGCTCCGCTCATCCGCGAGATAATAAGGCTTGCGAGGGAGTTTGATGACAGGTTCCTGGCTGAAAAAAAAGACAGGAAATCCTTCGAGTTCTCAGATATAGAGCATTTCGCTGTAAAAGTGCTGATCAATGAGGATGGGACTCTTACAGAGGCGGCAAAGAATTACAGAAAGAGATACCGTGAGGTCATGGTCGATGAGTATCAGGATACGAATGAGCTGAACGAGATGATCCTTTCTGCTGTAAGCCGTGACAAGAAGAATTACTTCATGGTTGGTGACGTGAAACAGTCTATTTACGGCTTTAGAAACGCTGATCCCGGAATCATTCTGAAAAAATCAGAGGAGTATGAGAAAAACCCGAAGGCCTGTTTCAGGCGGATCGATCTCGATAAGAATTTCCGCAGCAGGAAGTGTGTCATCGATACTGTAAATGACATATTCAGGTCGATAATGCTCCCTGAAGTTGGAGGAGTTTCTTATGATAAGGCAGCTGAGCTGAAGCTCGGCGCGGATTATTACCCTCCGTTACCTGATAGACAGGATAATTCTACAAAGACTGTTATCATTTTAAGGGATGATGAGGAGCTTAATGATATTAATGACGACAAGATTTCTCTTGAGGCCACATGGGCGGCTCAGGAGATAAAGCGGCTTATCATCTCAGGATTTCAGGTTTCTGACGGCGATAAGGGAATGAGACCTGTCAGGTATCAGGATATCTCTCTTCTCCTTAGAAGTACGAAGGTCAACGCGGCAAAGATCATCGATGTGATGAATGCCTATGGCATCCCTGCTGAAAATGCCGCTGATACCGGATATTTCAGCGCGCCTGAGGTCGTCTCCACCCTGAATTTCCTCAGGATAATCGACAATCCCCGTCAGGATATACCGATGGCTTCGGTGCTTACTTCTATGTATGTGGGGCTCTCTGAGGAGGATCTCGCGCTGATCAGCACTGCGCACAAGGGGCAGAGATTCTATCAGGCACTGCTGTCAGAGCAGGCAGAGGCTTCAGATGAAAATACAAAGGCCGCGCTCCCGCAGGAGAAGCGCCAGAGGCTTGACGCGTTTTTAAAAGAGCTTGCACTGCTGCGCTCGATGAAAACTGATAAGACTGTTTTTGAGCTCATTGCAAAGCTTTACTCGGATACTGGTTATGACCTCTTAGTCAGCTGCCTGCCCGGAGGAGAGCGCAGGAGGCAGAACCTCCTTAAGCTTTACGATAAGGCTGTTGGATTTTCACAGACGAGCTTTTCAGGTATCTCTGCCTTTATCTCATATATAGAGCGCCTTGAAAAATACAACGCTGACGAGGGAGAGGCTGATGTATCTAATGGCGGCGATGCTGTAAGGATCATGACCATCCATAAGAGCAAGGGACTGGAGTTCCCTGTCGTGTTTGTGCTTGGACTTGGAAATGGTCCTAAGCCTGAGCATGACCAGGTAGTGACGCTCAAAAACAGGGATATCACGATGACTTTTACTGATGTGAAGCAGCATACCAGAAATAAAACTGTTCACTTTCAGCTGGATAAATTCATCAAAAGGGATGATGAGATCGGAGAGAAGCTCAGAGTTCTCTATGTAGCGCTCACCAGGGCAAGGGAGAAGCTTTATCTGGTCGGCTCTCTGAAATCAAAGGATGTCAATGCTCTGAAGGAAAAAGGCCAGAACCTCTCTGGCGGGAAGCTTCCGGCGACAGACATCAGGGAAGCAAACTGCAGCTTAAAGCTTATTATCCCGGCACTTGTCAGGAATGGTTATGAGGTTATTACACCGAAGGCAGATGACTTCGCTGAGAACGAGATCGAAATAGAGACAAAGCGAGAGCAGATAAAAAAGCAGCTGCTTGCTTTTGGCAGTGATTCCATAATGAAAAAGGCCCTTGAGTCAGCAGAGGTATTTACTCACCCTTATGCTCACCAGAAGGATGTCATCCCAAAGCAGAAATATTCTGTTTCTGAAATAAAAAAATCCGCTATGGATGAGGAAATAAGAAACGAAGCGCTTGATCTGTACAGCCCTCAGACGGAAGCTTCTTCAGAAGCGACCGTACCTGAATTCTTAAAGGAGAAGAAAAAGGAAAAGAAGGTGTCAGGATCAGACAGAGGAACTGCCATGCACCGTTTCTTAGAGAAGCTTGATTTTTCCAGAAAGCCGCTTGTGGATTCGATAGATGATCAGATAGAGACTGAGCTTGAGAAGGGCTTCATTACTCCGGATCAGAAGGAGATGCTCGACAGACGTAAGCTTTCGGTATTTTTATCGTCATCACTTGCGCTCAGAATGCAGCAGGCATCTGAAAATAATGAGCTCTATCGTGAGCAGGCCTTTGTAGCCGGTGATTCGCCTGAACTCTTCTTTAATGACCTTTCTATGGAACCGTCGGATGAGCCTTTTTCAGATCAGGTAATTGTTCAGGGAATTATTGATGCATTTTTCATAGAAAATGGTAAAATAGTTCTTATAGATTACAAGACTGATTTTGTAAAGACAGAGGAAGAATTAAAGATCAAGTACACGAAGCAGCTTCAGATCTACCAGCTTGCCCTGGAGAGAGGCCTTGAGCTTCCGGTAGGTGAGATGTATCTCTACTCGTTTGCGTTGGGAAAGACTGTTCCGGTGCCGATCGTCTCTATCAGGTGATCATGGATCCGCCCTCATATTTTTCCTGGAAAGCTTTTGAAATCAGCTGGCGTGAATGAAAGGATTTGAGATGGTTTACGATAAAAATGCACTTCAGGTGTTTTTAGAAAAGCAGGGAAAGCTCTTTGACGAGCCTGTCGCGGAGTCATTAGAGGAAGCTGACGAGTTTCTGGATGACTGCTGCGCAGTTATCCAGGACTCCAAAAAGAAAGCTGTATCATACATGAAGGACAACCTCGACTGCGAGGGGATGTCCGATGATGAGATACTTGACAGTGCCGAGGTCTTTGACTTAGGCGATGGCAGATACCTGATAGTGGAGGGTTGAAGTGAAGAAGCAGATTGTTACTTTAATTATTTCGGCCTGTGTTGCTGCAACAGCTCTCACAGGGTGCGCTGTGGATGGTAAGCAGGTTTTCTTTGAGGCTCTCCCGACTGTAAATACGGTTTTTCGGATCGGCTCTCTCACCTGCTCTAAAAAGACAGCCCTGGTCTATCTGGCAAACTATTACAATATCTATGGAAGTGCCGGAAATATCGATATGATGGATGCCTCTCTCAATACTGACAGACTGAAGTCAAATATTGAAAAAGCCTGCCTCCACAGACTCTCTATGGTCTATGCCTTAAATGTCTATGCCGAAGAGAATGACATCTCATTAAGCTCCCAGGAAAAATCTCTTGTCGAAAAGGCGGCGTCGAAGTATATGGATTCGCTCAGCGCAGCTGATAAAAAGGCCCTGAACGTATCTGAAAAGGATATTAAGAACATGTATGAGAAGGAGGCTCTTGCGTCAAAGGTCTATAAGTCCATTGCTTCAAAAACCGATGATGAGGTTTCAGACGATGAGGCTAGAGTTATGGATGCGGTCGTTATTACCTTTGCGGCAGGCTCTTCTGATAAAGCGGATAAGGCTGAGGAGGAGCTCGATAACGGCAGCGACATCCAGGTTGTAGCAAAGAAGTATTCCACTGAGAAAAAGACTCAGATGACTATCGATAAAAGCAGCTGGCCTCAGGAGGTCGTAGATGTGGCTTTTGACCTCGAGGACGGCGAGTACTCTGTTCCGGTAGAGAGCGGTAACAGCATCTACATCATCTACTGTGAATCGAAGTACGATGAGGAAAAGTCAGAGGAAAACAGAGAGAAAATCATCGAATCAAGGAAGCAGAAGGAAGTTGATGATATCATAGATGCCCAGAATAAAAAAGACTATTCGAGCATTGACGAGGCCAAGTGGAAGTCTGTTGCTGACAGCTTCGATGAAAAAATAACCACAGACTCATTTTTTGAGACGCTCTCGAATGAGACGAGTTTTTAGGAAAAACTTTTTGTGGATCTGAAAAAGGCGGAATCGGTGGATTTTTAGAATTATTTGGAAAATCGGTTTCGCAACTGTCGCTTTTACAGATTTCATTCAGTTATTTTGTTGTATTTAGCAAAAATGTACAAAAATGGTTTCTGTTTTTTGAAAAATTTAGTTAAATAAAATATTGGATTTTTCTGAAAACAGTATTATACTTTATAAAGTAAATATAAATTTTACATAACCAGAAAAGAGGATTTCTGATGGCATTAAAGACGAAAAAATCAGCAGATGCAGATATTGCAACAACTGTCCGCGACATTTTAAATGCTGGTAAAGAGGATTCAAAGAAGGTTGCAGAAGAAGTAAAAAAGGAGACAGAGAAAGTAAAGATGGCTACTACAAAGGCAGTTGCAGAAACTAAGGCAAAGGTAGAGGAAAAGAAATCAGAGACAGCAGCTAAGAAAGAGGCAGCTCCAAAGAAAACTGCGGCCAGGACTACTGCCGCAACTACAAAGACTGCTGCAAAGAAGGCCAGCGCTACTGTAAAGAAAGCTACCACAGCAGTAAAGAAGGCTGTTGAGGCCAAGACTCAGGAGCCAAAGGTTATCGTTCAGTTTGCCGGAAATGACTACAAACTCGATGAAATCCTTGAAAAAGCAAAGAAAGCTTATTCAAAGAAGTCAAAGAAGGTCTTTAAGGATCTTCGTGTTTATATCAAGCCAGAAGAGGGCAAAGCTTACTACGTAGCTGATGACAATTTCGGAAGCATAGATCTTTAATTCATCTTTATATTTTAAAGCCGGGCTTTGCCCGGTTTTTTTTTATTACCTGGTTTGTTACTATTCACGGCTCCTCCCCAAGCAGACCGCAGACCAACCGCGCTTACGCGCGTTTGCCGCATCTTCGATGCTGAAAGTCTGCGGTTGTTGGGAGGTTCCTGCTTCACAGGAACTCTATTTTAACAAATATTTTCTGACATTTATCACATTTTTTTCACAGCTGTCAAATATCCTATTTCTAAAGATTCCTATTACACAAATTCTCAGCAGATGGAGGTATCCGAATGGAGAAAAAGAAACACGGAAAAAAGAAATGGATAGCTGTGATCATCATAGCTGTCCTGGTAGTGGTGCTGATCGCGGGCGCGGTCATAAGATCCCGCAAAAAGAACAGTGCGGATGCCGCATCTACTGTTAAGAGTGCTGAGGTGACGACCGGCACGATCGAGAACACCATATCAGCAAGCGGTACGCTTGAGGAGGCAGACACCACTGATATAAAGATCCCTTCGAATATCACTATTAAAAAGGTCTCGGTTGAGGCCGGCGACGAGATCGAGAAGGGCGATACCTTAGCGACTGTAGATATGACCTCTGTAAAGGAAGCCATTTATGAGGTCAGAAGCTCTATCTCATCGATCAACTCCACACTAAAGAGCATCAAATCCAAGACCTCTGCAAAGTATGTCTCACAGCGTGAAATGCTTAACGCAGAAAAGAGCGAC
>JBJELA010000218.1:0-9858 GCA_051878915.1 Candidatus Weimeria sp. | reverse complement strand
CGTGTTTCATAACCACTTTGATGCCTTTCGAAGAAAGGCACATGTATAAATATGGGTTTTAAACAGTTTATTTCCGAAGAGGATGGAGTCGGGACTGTGGAGGTAGTCCTGATACTTGTAGTCATTGTGGCGCTTGTAGTCATATTCAGAAAAGAAATAAAGGGAATAGTAGAAAAGGCTTTAAAGAAGGTCCAGAGCGACAGTGACACCGTGATATCCGAATGAAGAGAAAAGGGAGTATTACAGTCTTCCTTTCGCTGTCTCTTGCCAGTGTGCTGCTGCTTTTCTTTCTGCTTCTGGATCTGTCGAGGATTTATGGCCAGAAACAGAAGGCTGATCTGATCTCGGATATCGCTGCGCAGAGTGTTTTTGCGGACTACAACCGTTACCTGTGGGACAATTACAGGATTCTGGGTGTAGACGCATCGTATGGTACCGGCGGCGGAGTTGATTTTTCGCTGATGGAGTCAAGGATGCAGGAGTACCTTTTAAAAAATGGTATGTCTACAGACACAAAGGGGAGAGAATTCTTTCAGCTCGCGACTGAACAGTGTGAGGTCACACGGTATGGATTTATCACTGACGATAACGGCAGGTCATTTTTAAAACAGGCAGCTGCGCAGCAAAAACTCGAGGTGGCGCAGGCAGCGCTTGAAGAGGCTTTGGAGAGGAATAAGGAAACAGAAGAGGCCTCCGATGAAAGCGGCGATGTGGGCGAGCTTATCGATAAAGGCGGCGAGGCGATGACTGAATCGGAGAGCATGGAGGTCGAAGAGATACCGGAGGGTATGGAAAAACCTGATAAAGATGAGGTAAATCCGATAGATCAGATCAGGGAATGGAAGGATAACGGCATTTTAGCCCAGGTGCTTCCTTCATCCGCGAAGATATCTGATAAAAAGATGGATCTGTCGGAGGCTGTATCTAAACGGACGCTGTCGCGGGGAAACTGTGCTGCGGCGGAAAAAACGGATGTGGTGGAGAAGGCGCTGTTTGCGGAGTATGAGAAGACTCATTTTTCAAATTACAGAAATGATTTAGGACACGACGGACTCTCTTATGAGTGGGAGTACGTGATCTGCGGCGGAGATACCGATAGATCAAATCTTTCCGGCGTAGTAACCAGGCTTTTAGGTATGAGAGAGGCTTCTAACTTTGTGAGTCTGATGTCAGATGAGGCAAAGGTGGCTCAGGCGGATACCCATGCGCTTACGCTGGCGGGCTGGACAGGGAATGCCGCGATCGTAAACGCGGTGTTCTTCGGGCTTATCGCGTCGTGGGCTTATATGGAAAGTGTGCTCGATGTCAGGCTTCTGCTTTCTGGCGGAAAGGTTTCTGTCATGAAAAGCCCGGCGGAGTGGACGACTACTGACCTGCTGACTCTTCCGCGGTGGTTTGATGTGAACAAAAAGGCAAAGGAGGCGGCAAATGGGATTTCGTATGAGGGTTTCCTGCTTACGATGTCAGCTTTACAGACTGAAAAAACGCTTGGACTACGATCTCTGGATCTACTCGAGAATTCGGCTCGCCTGCAGGGGGACTACAGCAATCTGAGGATGGATCAGATAGTTGTGAGTGCGGAGTTCTCATATAAATACAGCTCGAGACCGGCGTTTTTCTCACTGTTTGCTTTATCAGACAGGAATTTTCCGACGTTAAAGCTGTCACGAACGAGAGAGATGACTTTTACAGGCAGCTGAAAATCTATAATGCAGCCCTTTTAGCGGAGTGCCCTTCCGGATACACAGGCTTTTTTACCGGGCGCAAACGCATACAATTGCTTCAGGCATATCCGGAGGGGTACTGCATTAAGGGGACTGTATTATGAAAAGGATTTTTCTTAAAAAAATAAAAGCGTTTTTTACTTATGAGGCAGCCATCCTGCTTCCGCTGTTTGCTTTTTTCTCACTTGTGTTTCTCCTGCTTTTCAGGGCGCTTTCCTTTCAGTGGGGGCTTACGGAATCTGTATATGAAGCCTCTGCCCGCCTGGCACTTGCAGGTGACGCGAAGCTCGACATCGGAAAGGACAGGGCTTCTGGTGACGGGATAAGCGCGATCAGTGTCGGGAGTGTTTTTCTGGCCTGCTCGGGGAAGATAGCGGAGAATGATATCAGCCAGAAATTTCTGGAAAATAATCTCAGTATATTAAACTATGCGGCCTCAGAAGTAGATGACAGGGATATAGACGTAAAAGTCACGATATCCATGCCTCTTCTTGCCGGCCACAGCTTTTTTGGGAAAAAGGGGTATGTGCTCGGAAGCAGGGTATGTGTCAGAAGATGGAATGGCTTTGATCCGTCAAATGGGGCAAAAAGCGGCGGCGACACTGTATATGTGACTGAGAAGGGAGAGGTGTATCACGAGAGCCTTGAATGTACTTATATCAGGCTTTCGATTCACACGACAAGCCCGTCGTTCCTTGGTACTATAAGGTCAAAGGACGGAAGCATCTATCACCCCTGTGAGGAGTGCGGCAGCGCGATCTCAGGAGTCTGCTATTATACGGACTACGGGAACAGGGCTCATTCGTCGCTTACCTGCAGCAAGCTGAAGCGCACAATAAGAGCGATACCAAGGTCTGAAGCCGTGAAAAGATACCGTCCGTGCAGCAAATGCACAGGAGGCAGTGCCGATGACTGAGCTTGTTATAGTCCTTCTTATCCTTGTAGTCTTAAGCATAGAGGATATCAGGTGGAAAGAGGTTCACGCGGCGCTTCTCCTTGCGTTTTTCATCGCGGGGTGTCTCTATTATCTGATTGTAAGGCAGTTTGATCCGGATGTATTCCTGGGCGGGATCGTAACAGGCGCTCTGATCACGCTTCTTTCACTGCTTTCAAAGGAAAAAATTGGCAGCGCCGACGGCATCGTTTTCGCTTCCACCGGCGCTTTTCTGGGACTTTATGAGAATCTGGCGCTGATACTGCTTTCGTTACTGTCCGCCGGGATAGGCGGAGGAGTGATGGCGTTTATTTTTAAAAGAAAGGGAGGAGAATCCCTGCCCCTGATTCCGTTTATCGCGGTCGGGACGGCGATTCTTGCAGGGACAAAGCTATGATAAAAAAGATTCTGGAATTTTTAAAGAAAAAATACGGGGCTTACTATACTCTTGAGGCGGCCTGGATGTTCGGACTTGCAGTGATCGTGTTTTTTTCGGTCATTTTTCTAAGCTTTAATCTGTACCACGAGACAGTAAGTGAGATTAAGCGGGTTGGCCCCGCAAAAATAGAAGCTGTCAGGGAATTCAGGACAATTAATTCTGTAAGGGATACGGCAGGCGTGTTGACTGGTCATTGATATAACGGAGGGGTAAAAATGGACGTTAGCTATCAGAGAAGTCCGAACAGGAGCTACATGATCCTGTCCGGTGAGGGAGCGGAAGAAGGCTACGAGGAGGAGATGCTCAGACAGAATGCGGTCACTCTGCTTCTTTCGTTCTATATGATTGAACTGGACAAGGGCCTTCAGGTGTGGTATGACATCACGAGGCTGCGCTCGGTAAGGGATATTGTCAGGCAGGAGGGTGTTACAGTAGAGAATATCTATATGTTCATAAACGGTATCGCTACGGCTTTTTCTATGCTTTCGCAGTATCTTATAAGCCAGAAAAATATAATTATCGATCCTGATACTGTGTACTTTGACAGGGAAACACCGCCTGGGGTAAGACTCTGCTACTGCCCTCTGGTGCACGAGGATTATTGCACGCAGCTTCAGGGACTGATGTCATTTTTTATGGAGGAGGTCGACCACGAAAAGGATGAGGTAACAAGGCTTGTATATGAACTCTATGAGATGTGTCAGGACCCGGTATCTCTTGAGGAATTGGCTGATACAGTAAGACAGCGGCTTCCGGATGACGTAAATGGCAGGATGGCCTTCAGCGATGTGTCCTGTAATGAGCCGTTTTCGAGAGAGACAGGTGAATTTTCCGTGCAGCGGGGCCTGGAGCAACCTTATATGCATGAGGATCCGGAACCATCCCCTGCTTCAAAGGAAAGAAAAGCATTTTCACCATCGCAGGAGCGGACTATCAGTGAATACAGCAGCGGCCGGTATGAGGAAGAAGAGCCGGCTGTCATACCAAAGAAAAAGGTCAGAAGATGGGACAATATGCCTTTGGGAGAAAGGATCAGGGGATTTCTGGCTGAAAAGTTCCCGGTTTTAGCCGGGACCGGGAAGAAAGGCAGGAAAAATAAGGAGGATCAGGGTGACGCGCCTCATGATTTCTCGCAGGATTTCGTGTTTGATCCGGATACCGATATCCTTACAAAGACTGTATTTATGAGGCCGGATAGTGAGAATGATCCTACATCTGAGGCTGATTTTCAGGGGGTGTTGATCTATGACGGAAAAGGTGAGGAGCAAAACCATTATATAAAGGGAAACAGCTTCAGGATCGGAAGCCAGGAGAATGACAATGAAGCTGTACTCCATTCGAAGGTGGTCAGCCGTCATCATGCCATGATAACAAAGTCTGGAAGCAGTTTTTTCATTGAGGATCTGAATTCGACAAACGGGACATATGTGAATGGGAATCTGCTGCCTTATCATGACAGGGTAAAGCTTAAGAAAATGGACCAGATCGTTTTTGCGGATGTGGCTTATCATATCATTTGATTTTATTGCCCCAAGAGCTTATACTATAAAAGATGGTGTACGTTCATCTCGAATAATAAGCAAGGGGCTTTACCTATGAAGATAAATATATACTATGGCGGCAGAGGAGTCCTCGATGATCCGACCATCTATGTGCTTTCACAGACTGAAAAGGTATTAGGTGAGCTGCGCGTAGAGGTAAACCGGTATAATATTTACGAGGCTAAGAATTCCGTTTCTACTCTGCCTTCTACTCTGAAGGGGGCGGATGGAATTATTCTTGCCACAACCGTTGAGTGGCTTGGAATCGGTGGGTATATGACTCAGTTTCTTGACGCCTGCTGGCTTTATGGCGATAAGGATGAGATAGCGAAGATCTACATGCAGCCTGTCGTCATTTCGACCACCTATGGAGAGAGAGAAGCTGTACTCACACTTGAGAATGCGTGGCAGATACTTGGAGGCCAGCTCTGCAGCGGTTTCTGCGGATATGTGGATGGAGTTTCGACCATAAGGGACAATCCTGAATATCACCGCATTATTGAAAAGAAGGCGGAAAACTTCTACAGGACTATCTCTTCTCATACAAAGAGCTTACCGAGCAGTAATCAGGCTGTCAGGCAGTCTGTTTTAAGGACACGTACTATGCAGCTGACTCCGCAGGAGAGTGAACAGCTTTCTGAATATGCTGCTGATGATGCCTATGTAGCTCAGCAGAAGGAGGATATAAAGGAGCTGTCGTCGATGTACAGGAGCCTCCTTGGAAATGATGGAGAAAAGGCGGAAACCGAGTTTCTGAATGCTTTCCAGTCTCATTTTCATGAGAAAGAGGATCTTTCTATGACCGCGGCTTTTCTGATCGAAGGCAGAGAGAAGCCTTTAGTGGTAAAAGTAAACGGTTCTGAGCTGAATGTGGCCTATGAGGACTGTAACAGCGCAAAGGTTATGGCTCATCTGACAGAGGGAACCATGAATGAGATCACTTCAGGCAGGATGACTTTCCAGAGAGCCTTTAATACTGGTCTAATGACAGCAAAGGGTACCTTTTCTGATCTCAGGACCCTTGACGATATATTTATCTTTTCATAACAGGAGGCAACACAAATGAAAGATGACAACTGCATTTTCTGCAAGCTCGCAAATGGCGATATCCCTACAAATAAGATCTATGAGGATGACCTTTTTACAGTAATCCTCGACGCTGATCCGGTAAGCCGTGGCCACGCTCTTATTCTTCCGAAGAACCACTATGCGAATATTTTTGAGCTCGGAGATAAGGAAGCCGCAGCTGTTTTTCCGCTGGCAAAGAAGCTTGCGGCTCATATGAAGGAAGTTCTCGGCTGCGATGGATTTAACATCCTTCAGAACAACGGAGAGACTGCGGGACAGTCTGTTTTCCATTTCCATATGCATCTGATCCCGAGATACAAGGACGCGCCGAACAACGACGGCCTTTTAGGCTTCACACATGCCGGACTTTCAGAGGATGAGATTAAAGAGATATGTGATAAGCTGAAGTAAGATTCCATGATATTAAAAGAGCGCACATGGTTTCAGGACCATGTGCGCTTCTTTTTTTTAGGCTCTGCGGTAAGCGGGGCAGAAATATCCGCCCTGCCTGATTCAGAGTGAATTTTCCTTGATGAGATTTACGATTTTTGATATGGAATCCATCTGTCCGCTTTCTGACATGGCCTTTTTGTACTCGTCCTTGTGGTCTGCCACGTAGTGGATGGCCTCTGAAAGCGTTTTTTCATTTACCTGTTCCTCTTCTATGACGTAAGAAAAGCCCTGTTTTTTGAATGAGTTGGCATTCAGTATCTGGTCGCCGCGGGAGGCGTTTCTGGAGAGCGGGATCAGGATGTTCGGCTTGTGAAGGGCTAAAAGCTCACAGATGGCGTTCGCGCCGGCTCTTGATATCACAAGGTCTGCTGCAGCGAACAGATCCGGCAGCTCTTTACTGATGTATTCGTATTGTACATAGCCTTTTTTCCCGTCAAGTGAGTGGTCAAGATTTCCCTTGCCACAGAGATGTATGATCTCGAATCTTTCGAGCAGCTCGTCTAAAGCTCCTCTTACCGCGTTATTTATGAATACTGAACCGAGAGAGCCTCCTATAATAAGAAGGACAGGCTTCTCTCCAGGAAGTCCTGTGAATTCGAGGGCTTTCTGCCTGTCTCCGTGGAGAAGCTGCTGCCTGATCGGTGAGCCGGTGAGGACGCCCTTTCCCTCCGGAAGGTATTTAAGAGTTTCCGGGAAATTACAGCAGATCTTTACTGCTCCGCGCATAGCTATGCGGTTCGCAAGACCTGGCGTCATATCTGATTCGTGGATTATGGCCGGCACATGAAGTGATTTGGCTGCCAGGACTACAGGTACAGATACGAATCCGCCTTTGCTGAAGATTATGGCTGGCTTGATTTTCCTGATCAGTGAGCGTGCCTGCCCATAGCCGTGGATAACACGGAACGGATCTGAAAAATTCTTCCAGTCGAAGTAACGGCGCAGCTTTCCTGAGCTTATGCCATGGTATGGAATTCCTTCTTTTTCTATGAGATCCTTCTCCATTCCATTGTAGGAGCCGATATACTCGACCTCATAACCGGCCTCTTTTAAGGCTGGGAGAAGAGCTATGTTCGGGGTGACGTGTCCGGCAGTGCCTCCGCCGGTAAGTATTATTTTCTTCATCTGGTTTTATCCTTTTCCATTAGTGCCCGCAATCATACAGTTATAAAAATGCACATAACCTATAAAAAATATAACACATTGGTTAGAACTATGTTAAAAATTTAAGCACTTAAGATTTTTTGTGTTCAAACCGTTATTTTTATGATACAATTCATTAGGAAAAAGTCAAGTCATCCGGCAAAAGTCTCGCCGGATTTATGGAGGTACTTAAAATGACCAATTGGAACAATCTGGATACACTGGCTACATATAAAGAGCTTCAGCAGTCTGCGCCAGTTGACGTAAAGGATGTCATGAGTGGCGAGAGCGGAGCTAAGAGAGTTAAAAATTATCAGGTACCTATGGCAGCAGGCTTTGTATTTAACTATGCGGCAAGACCTGTTGACGACGATATACTTAAGTCTCTTGTAGTTTTAGCAAACGAAGCGCAGCTTGCTGATAAGTTTGAGGAGCTTTATAATGGCGCTGTAATAAATACAGGAGAGAACAGACTCGTTCTTCATCATCTGACCAGAGGACAGTTAGGTAAGGATGTAATAGCTGATGGCGTAAACAAAAGAGACTTCTATGTAGAGCAGCAGAAGAGAATCGCTGACTTTGCCGATAAGGTTCATAATGGCGAGATCGTAAATGAAAATGGAGAGAAGTTCACTTCTGTAGTACAGATAGGTATCGGCGGAAGTGACCTTGGTCCTCGTGCCATGTATATCGCCCTTGAGAACTGGGCAAAAAAGAACGGCAGGTTCAAAATGAACGCTCACTTCATCAGTAACGTAGATCCTGATGATGCTTCAGCTGTTCTTGCTGATGTAGATGTAGCACATGCTATCTTCATTCTCGTATCAAAGTCCGGTACTACACTTGAGACTCTTACAAATGAGTCATTCGTAAAGGATGCATTAAAGAAGGCAGGCCTTGATCCGGCTAAGCATATGATCGCTGTAACAAGTGAGACTTCTCCTCTCGCAAAGAGTCCGGACTATCTCAGCGCTTTCTATATGGACGACTATATCGGAGGCCGTTATTCTTCGACTTCTGCGGTAGGCGGGGCTGTCCTTTCCCTGGCTTTCGGCCCGGATGTATTTGCAGACTTCCTCAAAGGCGCAGCAGAAGAGGATAAAATCGCTGCTGAGAGAGATCCTATGAAGAACCCTGATATGCTTGATGCCCTGATCGGTGTATATGAGAGAAATGTTCTCGGATATCCAAGCACCGCTGTTCTTCCATACTCACAGGCCTTAAGCCGTTTCCCTGCTCATCTGCAGCAGCTCGATATGGAGTCGAATGGTAAGTCTGTTAACCGTTTCGGTGAGCCGGTTTCTTATCCGACTGGTCCTGTCCTCTTTGGTGAGCCGGGAACCAATGGCCAGCATTCTTTCTATCAGCTGCTTCATCAGGGCACTGATATCGTTCCTCTTCAGTTCATCGGCTTCAAGAAGAGCCAGCTCGAGAACGATGTGGAGATCCAGGGTTCTACCAGCCAGCAGAAACTCAAAGCAAATGTAGCCGCTCAGATCGTAGCATTCGCCTGTGGTAAGTCTGATGAGAATCTGAACAAGAATTTCAGAGGAGGCAGACCATCGAGCATCATCGTCGGTGAGCAGGTAACTCCTGAGGCTCTTGGCGCTCTGCTCGCCCACTTCGAGAATAAAGTAATGTTCCAGGGATTCCTGTGGAATGTCAACAGCTTCGACCAGGAGGGCGTTCAGCTCGGTAAGACTCTTGCCAAGAAGGTTCTCGCTGGTGATATGTCAGATGCTCTTAAGGAGTATGCTGATCTCCTCGAAATCTGAAAAAACATCTGTCCGCAAAGCAGGGCTCTGGCACTGCAGATGCAGATATAAATGAAAAACAGCTGTCACAGCTCATGACTGTTCAGGTCAGGAGTTCTGTGGCAGCTTTTTTAGTCCTGCGGATCCATGGTATATGTCTCGGATCTGTCTATGGCTGTTTCCTTATCGACCTCTTTTATTTCTTCATCAAATCCACGCAGCGCATCGAATGGGGCAAAGATCTTCGCCCGATTTAAAATGTCCATCCGCTGGTGATGCAGCTCGGGACGAGGCAGGTCTATGATATCTGCGTATTTGACCGCAGCTGATCTGCCGGCTGCTGTCCATTTATAGCTGTCATCTGCAGTCATGCCTTATGCCCTCCTATCTGACCGTTTCTCTCTATCATCGTGGCTCCCTCGAGGAGATTCGTGCCCTTCAGGACCGCATTCCTGCCATACTTGTGGCGCACATCGAGGAGCGCGTTCTGGAGCTTCTGTTCCTTCATGCTCTCTTCAGTATCATGAAACAGTGTCATCTGCGTATAGCCAGTGTCTGCGGCTACTCTGTTCGCGCAGAGGGTGATCCTTCTGACAGAAAGAGAGTGGTCAGCAATCTGTGTGAAGAGTTTTTCACAGGCGGGGACGATATCTGTGTAAAGAGAAGTAGGCTTAGGGAGCTTTGTGCTTCCGTGGGCGCCCTTCGGCACCAGACGACCGTAGTGATCTATGTGCACCGGGCCGGTGTAGCTGCCGTCGTCGACATTAATGCGGTCATAACCTACATCCATCGTGATGCTGTC
>JBJELA010000217.1:0-2059 GCA_051878915.1 Candidatus Weimeria sp. | reverse complement strand
GAAAATCCGTTAAGCTTCGCATTCCTGACGGCATCCTTTACAGCGTCCGGAACAACCTCGACGCCTGTCACATGGCCGGCTTTTTTTGCCAGGAAAAGTGAAATCGTGCCGATTCCGGAATACAGGTCGTAGACATTCTCATCACCCTTCAGATCCGCGTATTCCAGGGCTTTTGAGTATAATTTTTCCATCTGGACAGGATTAACCTGAAAAAATGATTTCGCGGAAATATCAAAGGTTATATCCCCGACCATATCAGTGATAGCCGGCTCGCCCCAGATGCATTCAGTGCGCTCTCCGAGGATCACATTCCCTTTGTTTTTATTGATATTTATACAGATACTGGTGATATCAGGACAGGCCACAGTAAGCCTCTCTACGAGGCTGTCGATAGCCGGGACTGACTTACCGTTAATTACGATACAGACCATGACCTGGCCGGTATGGACGCCGTGCCTTATCAGAATGTGGCGCACGAGTCCCTTCTGCGTGGCCTCGTCATAAGCCCGCAGCTTGTTCTCATACATCCATTTCCTGATGGCATCCGTGATCTCCTGATTTTCAGGCGCCCCAATAAGGCAGCCTGCTGATGGATCCGGCTCAATGATCCGATGCGAGTGTCTGGCGTAAAAGCCCATTACGATCCTGCCGTCAGGAAGCTGTCCGACAGGGATCTGCGCCTTATTGCGGTAGTGCAGGGGATCTGACATACCTGTAACAGGCTCTTTTATCTGTTCGATAAAATCCCTGTCAAAACCGCCAATTCTGACAAGGTCATCCTCGACACAAGCTTCCTTCATCCTAAGCTGCGCCTTGTACGAAAGATTCATCAGGCTGCAGCCGCCGCAGCGGTCCGATACCGGGCAGGGCGGCTCCACTCTGTCCGGAGACGGTTTTATGATCTTTCCGATCCTTGCGTAGCCATAGGTCTTTTTAAGCTTCGTGACATGCGCCCTTACAACGTCTCCAGGCAGCGCACCGGTAACAAAAAAGGTCATCCCCTCAAAATGACCTATTCCTTCACCGTCCTTTCCGACACCCGTAATATTAAGTTCAAATTCATCATTTTTCTTCATGAGTTAATTATGCTGTTTGTCAGCCAAAGTTCATTTAGCTTTTCGTTTTCCTGCGGCAGACTTAAGCTCTAAAGAAAAAAAGAGCATACTGATGCAGCACGTGACTGCAGATCAGCAGCCCTTCTTACCCTTTCTGTGATCATCAATGGAACATGATGGCTGAGACGGATCATACTCTTTAAGCCCTGCCTTTGCAGGATCCAAAGTAATGGTTCCATCCTCAAAAACAAAGGCAGGAATACCGATATCGCCTATCTCCTTGCTGTGATCAAATTCACTTCTATGATCACGCAGGCTGATAAACTCGTGCATATATCTGACATTGGTCCCGATATCAATATAACGAAACTCATCCTCTCTGCCTTCTATCTGTGCCTTTACATAGTCGCAGTACGGGCAGGTCTTAAGTCCATAAATAGTGATCATAAAAGCCTCCTTGTGATCAGACGTTTATCTCGGCCTTTACTCCGAGTTCATCCTTATTCTTTTCAAGAACAGGATTTACTACATTCTCCAGGTACTTTGTGACCTGTCTTGGCGCGCGGCCGACGTACTTCTTAGGATCCATTGACTTCTTTAATGTGTCGAGATCGAGCGGGAAGGCGTCGTCAGCTGCGATGAGCTCTAAGAGATTGTTCTCACCGCCGTTTTCCTTTACGTTCTTTCCGGCCTGCATGGAGAGCTCCCTTATGCGCTCATGGAGCTCCTGTCTGTTGCCGCCCTCCTTTACGCCATCCATCATGATGTTCTCTGTGGCCATGAACGGAAGCTCAGCCATCAGATGCTTCTCGATGACCTTAGGATAAACCACAAGGCCGTCTACGACATTGAGGCAGAGGTCCAAGACGCCGTCAGTTGCAAGGAAGCCCTCGGCAACAGAGAGACGCTTGTTGGCAGAGTCATCCAGAGTTCTCTCAAACCACTGGGTAGCTGAGGTGATGGCCGGATTCAGGGCATCGATCATTATATATCTCGAAAGGGAA
>JBJELA010000216.1:0-9881 GCA_051878915.1 Candidatus Weimeria sp. | reverse complement strand
ATCAGATACCGCTAACACATCCCCTCTAGTGTACATATTGCCATTCTTTTCGGTATGGATTGTAAGCGTATCCGAAAGCTTCCGCTGTTCCCAATCGTCAGTAAATCCTTCAAATCTTATCTCCGGCCTTTTCATATCAGATATCCTCCATCAGCATCCGTAGTGCTTTCATATCCGCGTCACTGCCTGTTAAATGGCTCATGCTTTCTTTCACCTGCATGGCGGCGTCGTGCTCCTGCTTTGAGAGTCCTGCCAGAGGATACTGGTATTTCCTGCGGAGGTCTTCCATGTCGCTTACAAATTTTGACAGAACGCCGTTTACCACTCCATCGATGCCGTCCACAACCGGCTTTACCCACTTATTTACGAGCATCTGATGTACTTCAGCCTCAGACAGATTCTGCGCCTTCTCTTCGGTCTCGTCCTTTAGCTTCTGCTCCATGGTTTTTATCTGTTTTCTGCGGTCCTTCTCAGCGGCACGGGCTGCCTGCATTTTTTTAAGCTGGCCGGTTATCTTTTGATCGTATTCACCGGATTTTATGGCGGCTTTTATTTTTTTATCATCGATTTTTGAATTCGTCTCGTCGTCATCCTTTGTCACGGCTGCTTTCATATCTTCATCAAAGCCTTCCAGGATGTCTGTATAGGTCGAAACTGCTTCATCCATTTCTGTCTGGATATCCTGAAGCGCCTTTTCTTCATCATGAAAAAATGCTTTGCGGATCATTTCAAGAGGGATCACTTTCCCCTTCTTGCCGTCTACGACATCCTCGTACAACTTTGTCTTTGAGTTCTTTTTGGTAACGATATTGTCCTCGATTTCGCTGCAGATGCCCCATCCCTCTTCTCTGATACGTGACAGGTCTGCTTCGATCCCATCCCATTCCAAAGCGAATGCCTGATAAATATCGTATTTATCCACCAGCGGATCACTGCTGAATGAGTCAAAAAGCCTGTCCTTGATCTGGTAACAGGTATCGGCATCCGTTTCAGCACCGATCAGAATATCCTCAAGCCAGGAGCCGAAGCTTTTAGTGTTCTGCTGCCATATTTTTTCAAAGGATCTGACATCCTCGTCTTCATAGACTGCTTTTCTGATGTCATCGCAGTCAAAGACACTGTATCCGTCATCCTCCGAAGCACTGAAAATCTTCTGACGCAGACCCGGAAATCTATCCCAGACTTCTCTGTATGTTTCAAGCTCGCTGTCAGAGATCTCTCCTGTCGTCACCGATAAAAGGTCATAAGGCCGCTCTTCCTTTGATGCGGACACATATCGCGGGATATTCAGATTATAATCGTTTTCTATGATCTCCTGCTTCGACACAAGTCTCGCGTAATCCGGGATATTTTTTCTGGACTTTACTGCATCAAAAATACGCTGGATATCTGACTCCCTGAGGACATTCTGCGTCTTTTCCTTCGCGTATGACTGTGAGGCATCGACAAAATATATGTCGTCCTCCTTTCGGTTTTTTGACAGCACCATTACGATAACCGGGATTCCTGTCGCGAAGAACATTCCGGCCGGAAAGCCTATGATGGTCTCGATATTGTGATTTTCTATAAGATTTTTCCGTATCTCCTGCTCTGCGCCTCCTCGGAAAAGCACTCCGTGCGGAAGGACGATCGCCATTATCCCGTCCGGCTTCACATGGTACAGGCAGTGTAAAAGAAAGGCCATATCCGCCTTTGTCGCCGGCGCAAGGCCATAATTTCTGAACCGCTCATCTGTCTTGTAGGATTCCGGATCCCAGTGGGCTGAGTACGGGGGATTGACTGTGACGGCGTCTACGAACAGCGGCGTGTATTCTGTAAATTCGTCAAAATACGGCCAGTCCTCTTCAAGTGTATTGGCGTTCCTTACTATGATATTCTGGACAGGGATATCCTGCATGAAAAGGTTCATTTTTGCCAGGTTGGAGGTCTCTGTGATAAGCTCCTGGCCATAGTACTTTATATCAGCAGGATCGATGTATCGCCCTGCTTCCTTACCGATATTCAGAAGGAGGCCGGCAGTTCCGACGCACGGATCATAGATCTTCAGCTCTTTTCTGTCCTTCAGGCGGTCCGCTATGATCCTCGCCATAAGCGAGGTCAGCGGTGCCGGTGTGTAAAATGCGCCGTCCTTCTTTGCCTCGGATGAAAACTGCTTTATCAGGTACTCATATACATACCCTATTACGTCATAATCCTTGGATTTCGGAGGGATCTGCGATACGAGTCCTACGATATCCCTTACCGCCTTGTCACGGCTCCCTGCATTTTCTCCCAGCTTTGAAAGCCCTGTATCAAGCGCGTCAAAAACGCCTGAGTGCTTGTCGACCTCTTTGTTATAGACATAGAAGCATCTGGCATAGCGCTCATTCAGATTACCATAGAACGACTCGATCGCCTTTGAGACTGTCTGCGCTCCCAGCTTTAATCCAAGTCCTTTCCATGTATCAAACAGATCGTCATAACTGATAAAATATCCGAGCTTATCCTGAAAATACTGGATATTTTCCGGTGACGAATCCTTTAAGTCTTCTTCCGTGCCGCCCTCGTCCTTTACAAAGTCTGTCTCCTTATCAGACAGATACTTGTAGAACATGAATCCTATGATGTAATCCTTGTACTCAGATGCCTTGATATTTTTACGGAGCGCATTCGCGCTCTCCCAGATTTTAGCAGCCAGCTCCTGTTTGGTCATGATATTCCTTTACCCCTTGAATAAAAATCCGCATTAAAACCTATGTGTTACATAGCGTTTTTATTATACAATTTTTAAGCCGGCGTATCAATAATACTGTTATGTACGATTTCATTTGATAGAATTTAAGGAAGATTCCTGCTCTTATTTTAGTTGAAAAGGTGAATTAAAAGGGAAATTGAAAACTGTTGAAAAAAGTTATTTTTTTGGATAGTTTGGTCGATAATATTAGCGTAGGTGTAAATACATATTTCAATAATTCGAGGAGGAATAGAAATGAAGAAATTTACAACAATTATTTTATCTATGATGCTAGCTTTTGCAATACTAGTAAGTCCAGCTTATGCACATGAAAGTATACTATAGCTATTCATAAATTTTTTATTGAGAAGGTGAACAAAATGTCGTTAAATATAAATGGAAATGGACTTAATAGTCGGCTTGGCGGGAGTATAAATACTAACAGTAAGCAGTATAAAGCTGCAATGGAAATGTTTGGAAAAGAGGCTGAGATGGAGGATCAGTTTCTTTCGGAAGATCAGAAACTAATCCAACAGGTTTTTGGCTTAAAAGAACAACGTGTAAAGACGTGGATGAAGTGGTTTGATTCCGATGGCAATTATATAGGCGGTGGAGGCGACTTAGTAGCAGGTATGAGTGTGACCGGAATACCGGAATCAGAACGTCATCAGATTATTTCTGTGTCAGAAGAAGCAAGGCAGAAAATGTACGATGAGACACTCAGGCATTTTAAACAGGAAAATGGTGTAGCTAATGGTGATACAACCAGGCGGTCGGAGGTGTTCAGGGAGTATCAGTTGAGTGTCCCTGTCAAGGACAGATTAAAAGGAACCTGGACTCTCGAACAATATGAAAGGGCATATGCCCAGGCATTCTATGATGCATGCAAGTCAGCAGATCTAAATTGGAAAGCCGGTAAGCAGATTCCAAATGGTGCCTTAGAGTCACTTTCAAGAGAAGCTATTGATAGTACTCTTGTTAAAAATGGAAATACGTTGGAAAGAAGAGATGTTGATATAACAGTATAGAACAGAATTATCGGGATAAAAAAATAACAATTATAATACACTCTGTTATCATTTTATTATTTCCACCCATATATAGCCTGCTCTGTCCTTATACACGTTGAAGATCACTTTCTTCATGCAGCTGTCAGGATGCCCATCGAGCCACTATTTTACTGTGACAGCTGCTGTTTATGTTCGGAATCATTGTCATTAGGTCACAGACCTTTTGACCCCAACATCATTACATAAGCCGTGTCTTTTCTCCTCTCTAGTCAATTGGTTCTCCAGCGCCTTTTCTCCCGCATAAACTTTATCAGATTTTCATGAAGGATCCCGCTTCGCTTCTGCAATAGTGAGTCTGTAGTCATAACATATTTGGGATAATTGTCTTTTATCTTTTCCAGGGGCCTGTATTCACGGTCCTCGGTTGACTGACTTGCAAGAATTGTATATGCCACCTGCACATATGCATAGTTGAGCTCCGTATCACGCATTATAAAGTCACATTCAAGCCGGCCAATCCTTCCTATGCTGACAGAATAGCCAATGCTGCATGCATAGATATATATGATATTCTCCAGTACAGGGCCATAATGGATCTCATTATCAGTGTTATTGCTGAAATAAAAACCCAGATCAGACAGATAGTATTTTTTCTCGCCGGAAAGAGATTTTTTTGACTTCATGTCAAATCGGTCACATACATACAGTATTTTTGCATCGACAAGAGCCTGTATATATCTGTTTACCGTCTCACGGCTTATATGCAGCCCATTCTTATTCAAAGCCTCGCACAGGCTGTTTATGCTGGTTGTTGCACCGAAGTTATTTATCATATAACTTCTTACTGCTTCAAATGTCTCACGATTGCGGATCTTAACACGATGCCTGATATCCTTTTCAAAGATCTCATTAACAACATCCCGGACATAACTGCGCTTGTCCGCAATATCATCTATCAGCACTGTCCTTGGGAAACCGCCTTCAAGTATGTAGTCTGAGAGCTCTTCGTTCTGATCAGAGGATATCTCTTTATGATAAAAATCCTTCATTTCCTCATATTCATCAAAACTGAGTGTAAACATTTCCAGTTCAATATAACGACCGGTGAGTTTAGTGGCCAGCTCTCCACTCAGCAGATATGAATTAGAACCTGAGACTGGATTTCCCACAACGGCGGACACCGGTAATGACCTTTATCAGATCGTCATCATCATAGAAGCCTCTTATTCTTTTCAGATATTTTTCACGGCGGAATAATTCCATCTCCATTCACTTCCTTTAAAGAGGATTATATCACATATAACCACTTAACACTACAATTTTTGTTTTTTTTGTAAAAATTGTAGTGTTAAACCGTTTTTATATAAATTGATGCATATCAAAAAAAGCGGTGCCCGAAGGTGCCACTTTTATTTGACAGCGTATTATATCTGAGCCAACCAATCTGATACCTCCGCAGTCAGCCTGACTGTGAATGGCTTCACGAAAAGTACCGGGAACTTAAATTATAGATGTATGATATATTGACATAAGCAATCTGATAATTTATAATGAAGTTAATTTCAATGAAATTAACTTCATTATTTTTTCTGGAGATTTTATATGAACTTTATCGGACGTACTCAGGAACTCGGTACTTTATCATCCTTATATGACAAGGATTCTTTTCAGATGTGTATTGTCTATGGAAGACGGAGAGTAGGCAAGACTACTCTGCTGAAGAAATTCTGTGAGGGTAAGAAGTGCGTATATTTTACAGCAGTCAGAAGCAGCATTGAGAAGAATACAGAGATTTTCGGGAATAAAGTATTAGATGCCTTTGCTCCGAAGATGAAGTTCCTTTCTTTTAATACTATTGAGTCTGTATTCGATTTTCTTGCAGAGCAGTGTGCGGAAGACAGAGTGATAGTTGTGATCGATGAATTCCCATATCTGGCAGAGGCGGACAGAAGCATATTATCTGTACTTCAGAACTATATTGATGACAGGTTTCAGAGTAGCAGGATGTTCCTTATCCTCAGCGGTTCATCGGTCAGTTTTATGGAGGATGAGGTGTTGAGCGAAAAAAGCCCTCTGTATGGCAGGCGCACAGCACAGATGAAGGTCGAACCGTTCGGATACAGGGAATCGGCGGAGTTTGTGCAGTCGTACTCACCGGAAGACAAGGCTTTAGTATATGGCATTACGGGAGGAGTGGCAAAATATCTGTCTCTTTTTGATGAAGAGAAGACTGCGGATCAGAATATAGCAGATCTTTTCTTTTCAAAAGATGGGTATATGTATGAGGAACCGTCGAATCTCCTTACGCAGGAATATCGCAACGTAGCCATGTATAACTCGATAATAGATGCTGTATCAGCCGGCAGAACAAAGGTAAATGATATTTCTGAAAAGGCTCATCTGGAAAATACCGTGGTATCCCATGCTCTCCCGAAGCTGATCACTACGGGGATAATAAAAAAAGAATCTGCTATAACTGATGAGAAAAATAATAAGAAGAATCAGTATATTTTCAAAGATACGAGCTTCAGCTTCTGGTACAGGTTCGTGCCAGATGGGACAGATCTGATAGAGTCCGGTGACGGAGAACTGTACTACGAGGATCAGGTAAAGCCGTATCTGTCGGATTTTATGGGAAGTGTGTTTGAGGAGATGTGCAGACAGTATCTGCTCTATCTGAATGCAGACAGAAAATTGCCATTTCTTGTGACAAAGACAGGAAAATGGTGGGGCACAGATCCTAAGAAGAAAGAACAGACCGATATTGATGTAGTAGGTATAAACCCACGAACGAAGGAAGCTGTTCTTGGCGAATGTAAGTATAAAAATGAACTTCTCGATAAAGAGGTTTTTGAAACATTAAAAGAAAGAGACGGGCTTCTTAACGGTGGATATAAGACAAGGCTTTTCATGCTGTTTTCTAAGAGCGGATTTACGAAATGGATAAAAGAAAACTGTGATTCGAAAGGCGTTATGCTGGTAACATTAGATGATATGTATTATGTTTGCCATGCGAAAGCACCCTGATCCGGCCCATCTGCTCACTGATCTCCGCGACCAGATTTGTAATCCTGTCCGTCATGTGGAAAGGCGGTTTGTATTCACTCATGTGGTTAGTACCTTGTTTTTATCAACTTCACAAAGATATTTACCGATTCCCCCTGCCATTTTCTTCAACAGGTCTCACATAATGCACCAGGTCACCGATGTCACAATCCAGTTTGTCACATATCTTCATCAGGATTGTCATCGACACAGGCTCGCCCTTTGTCATCTTTACAACTGTACCGTTACTGAAATCAGCTGCCTTCATCATTCCGAAACCCCGAGCTGCTTCTCATAGATCTCAAGATCGCTGTACTTATACACGTTAAAGATCACTTTCCTCATGCAGCTGTCAGGATGCTCATCAAGCCACTGCTTTACTGTGGTAACTGCTATCTGTGCTGCCTTTTCCGGCGGGAACATAAATACACCGGTGGAGATGCAGCAGAAGGCGATATTCTCGCACCCATTCTCAACTGCCAGGTCGAGGCTTCTCCGATAGCACTCTGCCAGCTGCTGTTTATGCTCCTCTGTCAGATACGGTGATACGATCGGGCCGACGACATGGATGATGTATTTCGACGGCAGATTATAGGCCGAAGTGATCATCGGAACTGCTGTGGGCTGGACATAATCATGGCCGTGGATCTTTCTCTGTTTTTCCATGTATGCAGCCCCGTCCTGACGTGTCTGATAGCCTGAGTAGGTCTGAATCAGATTTTCATATCAGGTCTTTCATGATACAATTATTCTAATTCATGGAGGGCCTTTATCATGGCTAAAAGAGAAAAGAAACCAGTACACCATGTCCAGATGACAGATGGCAAAAGAGTCATCATCCAAGGGCTCCTACAGGAGTATGATATCCACGATGCACTGGATATCCAAAATGCCCTTAAAGACCTGCTTGGAGGTACCATCAAAGAGATGATGGAGGCAGAGATGGACGATCATCTCGGCTATGGGAGATCAGAGCGCAATGGCGATGATGATGAAGACCGTGACTATCGTAATGGTTATAAGACCAAGCGCGTCAACTCGAGCTATGGCAGCATGGATATAGATGTCCCGCAGGACCGTAACTCCACCTTTGATCCAAAGATCGTGAAGAAACGCCAGAAGGATATATCAGATATCGACCAGAAGATCATATCCATGTATGCAAAAGGTATGAGTACTGCACAGATCTCCGATATCATCAACGATATATACGGCCTTTACAAAAACAGAACAGCAGCGCTGTATCGTGCACATGGTCCGCAATACCCTTAAATACGTCCCTAACAAAGACATGAAGGCCTTTGCAAGGGACTTAAGGACCATATATACTGCCCCTGACGAAAAAACAGCCCTTATAAACCTTGAAAAAGTGACCGAAAAATGGAAGGGCCAGTATCCTTATGCAATGACACGGTGGAATGACAACTGGGATGCCATAAGTCCGATATTCAAGTTCTCAAAGGATGTCAGGACTGCTTTCTATACGACCAATGCCATAGAGTCCCTCAACTCATCCCTGCGCCGCTTGAACCGCCAGAGGAGCGTATTCCCGAGCTCACAGGCACTTACAAAGGCACTGTACCTGGCGACATGGGAAACAACCAAAAAATGGACTATGCCGATCAGGAACTGGAACAAGATCCGTGGGGAACTGAAGATCATGTACCCTGACAGGCTTCCGGAATAAGATCAAAAACCGTATCTACTGTACCATACGGCTTAGGGTCCTTGACTGCCTTTTGGCCAGAGGCCAGGCCTGTAAGGGGCATCGCCGCTTTCCAGTGCCGAAAGCCCCTTGACAGGATAGGATATTACTGTGCCCAAGGACCCTAGGCCTTAGTCTGTCTGATCAGATGGCACTTATAGATATCAGAAAATTTTTCCCTAGGTTTGTTGACATAGCAGTTGATCTGTGCGATATTTATGACCAAGTGATAGAGGTTGATGTGGTTCAAATATTTTAACCTATATCGCAGTAACTTTTCATGAAAGATCTGTTTTTACAGAAAGAATTTCATACTCTCGATAAAACTGATAATCCGCAAAGCCTACGGCTTTAGAAACATACAAAACATGTTGGATATGCTATATCTGGTTTGCTCAAACATCCGGATACCACTTCCTAACAGAAGTTGAGGAATAGATGAATACAGCAACAGTCAAGAAAAACGGTATTTCTTACCCACAGAGACTACCGAAGAGCCAAATGATATTACTCTTTGCGACTGGAATTGCTCGCGCAGTAGTGGCATGGATCCAGATGATAATAAATTCCTGTCATGTGCTGTTGATTCCAAGGCTTAAGTATATTGCAAGTGGAGATAAGGATATTCTTACATATGTCAGATATACTATGTCTTGTCAGAATTCTGCAATCTGATGATTATCCTTCCGAGAATCTGATTTACAAATATTGTGATCAGGCATAAGAGAATGACTGTGCTTCCAATAGGATAATCGTTGATAATGAAGATATATTCTAGAAGGATTATCAGTGAGCAGAATATAACACACAATATCCTGAGCTGTTTTCTGTGCTCATGAACTCTTTTTCTCCCAGATGTATCGACAGGGGATAGTATCATTATGCCCAAAGCAATGGAAACCGATATAGCAAAGCATATTATATGATTGATAATTATAATAGAAGAAATAAGCATCACCGCTGCAAAGATACTGTAGGATATTATTTCGCATGACAGTCTTGATCCGCCATGTGCTCCGCCGGCAACCATTTTGATCGGTGTCATTGTGATTATAAAAATCAGAGCTGGTACAGTATGATGCAGGATAGCTCCTATTATAATAAGACTTGCGTTAAAGAGTACCATATCAAAAAGAAATTCAAGACAGTAAGCATAGCTGTCAAGATATTCTTTTTTTATAATCCCTCTGCCTGTGAGGTCAGATGATATTTTTTTGCTCAGTTTTTCTGATATTATCATGTCATACCTCCTGTTCAATCGTGACTATTTTTTGTTTTCCGCCGCCAGTGGGGAGGAGCAATAAATTGTTCGTCAGAGATTATAGGTATTTCTATGCTTATGATCCATGGATCCTCTTTGACACAGGACATGAAGCCATAGTATTTTTTTACTGTAGTTCTTATGTTT